>JAQVGK010000580.1 GCA_028696755.1 Bacteroidales bacterium
TCCGTTTACTCTTCTTTTAATCTCTTTTGCATCGTCTGCCGCTTATTATGTTTTTTATAAGGCATCTCTTGTTTTTTTGGGCTATGTTGAGGGTGTTTCGGAGCAGGCCTCGTTCTACTCGACTATGAAATCGGATAATTATAAAGTAATGTCGCTTTTGCTTCTACCTTTGTTTGTAATTTTTCCCCATTCCGACCCAATAATGTATAAATCTTTAATAATCACTATAGCCATTATTGCCGTTTTAAGTCTTTTAATGAATATTTTCAGTTTTTTTTCATATTTAATCAAAATAAAATTTTTAAATCATTACGCGATTTTGTATTTTTGCATCCTCGAAATTTTACCATTGCTTGTAGTGGCTAAGTTAATCGGGAATTGAGGACAAAATCGAACAAATAACTGACCGGAGAATGAAAATAAAAAGTGTACTCATTTCACAACCCAGGCCGGAGACCGAGAAATCTCCTTATTTCGACATCGCAAAAAAATATAATGTTAAAATTGACTTTAGACCCTTTGTTCAGGTTGAAGGAATACCTGTTAAGGATTTCAGACGTTCGCGCGTTGACATCAATCTTCATTCCGCAGTCATTTTTAATAGTCGCACTGCTGTTGACCATTTTTTTAGAATCTGTGAGGAACTAAAAATTACCGTTAAAGATACCTGGAAATATTTTTGTTTTTCTGAGTCTATTGCTTTTTATTTACAGAAATATGTGGTTTATCGTAAACGTAAAATCTTTTACGGCAACGGAACTTTCGACGATTTGATGGATATGATTAAAAAGTTTCCGGAAGAGAATTACCTTGTGCCTCTTAGTGATGTCCACCAACAAGAGATTCCCGACAAACTTACAAAAGCTAATATCGCATTCTCCAAAGCTCTTCTATATCGCACTGTTAGTGCAGATTTATCTGATTTAAAAGAGTTTAATTATGATGTGCTATGCTTTTTTAGTCCTGCTGGTGTTGCATCTCTGCTCCAGAACTTTCCTGATTTTGTGCAGAACGAAACTTGTATTGGTGCATTTGGGCCAACAACTGCAAAGGCGGTAGAAAATCTAAAATTGCGCTTAGATCTTATGGCACCGGCTCCTGGCACTCCATCTATGACTGCTGCATTAGAACAGTTTATTAAAGTTCGAAACAAGTAGTTGTTGTTTTTATGCATTTTAATGTCTGAACAAAAGCAAAATCTCAGTCTTAAAAGATCTTCGTTTCTTAAATTAAAAACGGACATTCAACTATTGTTTGATAAGGGCAAACGTATAAATCAAGGCGAAATAAAAGTTATTTATCTTAAAGAAGCTAATCCCGATGAAAAGGGTTTTAAAGTCTTTGTTTCAGCTCCCAAAAGACTTTTGCGTCATGCAACTCAACGCAATAGAGCAAAGCGTCAACTTCGCGAAGCAATCCGACTAAATTGCACTGATTTGCGAGATCTATGCGCCGAAAATGATATTTCCTTGTTCTTTGGAGTAATTTATTCATCTCAATCAAGCCTAAAATACAACATTATCGAACAAAAAATAGTTATATCTTTACAAAAAATTTATAATGAAATTTATGAAGATTTACAGAAAAATAAGCCGATTATTTAAGATTATTACGGCAAAATCAACTTCACTTACATTAGTTTTGGTACTGTTTTTATCATCATTCACAGTAACCACCGATACTGATAATAATTTTGAGACTGTTAAACATCTCGACATTTTTTATTCTTTGTACAAGGAGCTTAACCTATATTATGTTGATCCAATTGTTCCAGGCGACATTATTAAAATCGGTATTGACGCAATGTTAAAAAGCCTCGATCCTTACACAGTATATATTCCCGAATCGCAAATCGAAGATATTAAATTCATGACTACTGGTCAGTACGGTGGTATTGGTGCCATGATTAGAAAAAGTGGAGATTATACTGTTATTACTCAACCATATAAAGATTCGCCTGCCGATAAATCTGGAGTTTTACCTGGAGACCTAATTCTAGAGATTAACGAAAAAAGCATTAAAGGAATGTCCTCTGATCAGGTTTCGGAGTTATTGAGAGGAGAACCAAACACCATTGCGAAAATAAAAATTAAACGTCCGGGTGTGGATAACGAAAAAATTATTGAAATCAAGCGCGAAGAGATTAAGCTTAAATCGGTTCCATATTATGGAATGCTTGACGAAAAAACTGGATATATTGCGCTTAACGACTTTACAAATACTGCCGCTAAAGAAGTAAATGAAGCATTTAATAAGCTAAAATCGGAAAACGGAATTACTGCCATTGTACTCGATTTACGTGGGAATCCAGGTGGATTGCTAATTGAAGCCGTTAAGATTTGCAACATATTCGTTCCTAAGGGCGAAACAATTGTTAGTACTAAAGGTAAGGTTGCGCAATGGGATAAAACATATACCTCTACTGCCGAACCTGTTGATACTCAGATAAAAATTGTTGTTTTGGTCGACCGAGGCTCGGCTTCAGCATCGGAAATTGTTGCAGGTGCAATACAAGATTTAGATAGAGGTGTTATTGTTGGTCAACGTACTTTCGGTAAAGGATTGGTTCAGACTACTCGCGAATTAAGCTACAACGGAATTTTA
>JAQVGK010000581.1 GCA_028696755.1 Bacteroidales bacterium
AGATAATTTTAAACTTACAATTTACAATTTGCAATTTACAAATTACAATTTGAGTCCACTCCGAAAAGTCAAAGTCCAGAAATATTTTATTTTTAACAAAATAAATAATCATATATAACTGTATATCAAATATTTATACTATATTTGTTTTAAATATTAATGTGATAATCAATGTTTAGAAAATCTAGCAATAATAAGCAAATCAACGCTTTTAGCTCAGTTGAAGACCAATTAAAAGGCTTAGCAGGAAGCAGTTATAATGATTCAAATAATTGGCATAACGTTTTTAATCATCAGGTAGTTGAGCGTGTAGATGAATCTTTATTTAGCATACTTTATAATAAATCAATGGGATGTCCTAATTCACCCGTTAGAATATTAATCGGCATGATTTTGTTGAAAGAGGCTTTTGGTTGGAGCGATTCACAGTTGTTTGAACAATGCCGATTTAATTTACTTGTCAGAAAGGCATTAGGTTTGATAAACCTAGACGATGAAGTACCAGTAGAATCAACTTATTATTTGTTTCGCAATAGAATTTATAATTATGAAAAGGAAAATGGCGAGAATTTAATGGAACGGGCTTTTAATCAAATAACTCAGGGGCAAGCAAATGATTTTCAGGTAAACGGCAGAAACATAAGAATGGACAGCAAACTCATCGGAAGCAATATTGCTATTAATTCTAGATATGAACTAATACACAAGACATTTAGTTCGTTTTTACGCTCATTAGAAAAGGAGCAGATTCATAGATTGCCTCAAAGCACAGATTTGGAAGCTGTTTGCATTGAGGATTCCAGCAAGACAGTTTATCATAGCACAAGCGACGAATTAAAAACGAAATTGTTACCCATCGGTAAATTGATACACCAAATGTTGTTTGCATTTGCAAGTACAGATACTGACGCTTATCGAATGCTAAAGCAGCTGTTTAACGAACAATACAAAGTTGCAGAAAATGAGGATATCGTATTACGCGACAAAGAAGAAATACCTGCAGCTGGAATACAATCACCTTTTGATACGGAATGTACACATAGAAATAAAAATAATAAACCTGTTAAAGGATATAGTGTCAATATCACTGAAACATGTTCCGACAATCAGTTGAATCTGGTGACCAACATTATTGTTGACACGGCAAGTCGTTCTGACAGCAGCTTCTTACAGGATGCAATAGAAAAAACTTCACAAATTATTGGACAGGATATTGAAACATGTAATGCTGATGGTGCATATAACAGCCCTGAAAACACAGAATATGCTAAGAAAAACAATATAGACTTTATTTGTAGTGGCATTCAGGGTGCTACGCCGCGTTATGAACTATCAAACATAAGAACAGATGGAACTGTTATTGACAATAAAACGGGTGAAATCTATCAAATTGAAGACTATAAGCCATATAAAAATAAAAATTCCTCAAAATTTAGAATTAAAACAGAACATGGATACCGATACTTTAGAGAGCATGAAATACAAACCGCTTTAGCACGTCAAAAGTTGGTCAGAAGAACAAATGAGGAGCTGTACAGAAGAAATAACGTCGAGGCAACAATTTTTCATCTTTCACATCGCCTAAGTAATAACAAAACAAAATATCGTGGGTTGTTTAAGCATAAATTATGGGCGTTATTAAGGGGACTATGGATAAATGTTGTAAGAATTATGCGGTTTAAACAAAATCATGGCAAAAATATACCCTGCATTATTCAAATGAACAATATGTTAATTAACTTTTCTACAAAAACATTTACTTATTGGCTTTTTTGTTTCAAGAAAAGAATATCGCTTTGTTTGTAAAAAACCTTTTCGGAGTGGACTCAAATTTGATATTTACAATGTGCGAAGCACTTACATTTCGTCCTGCTTAATGCATCGCAATTTGATATTTATACATTAGTAAATTTTTTATCGGACACTAATTATAATTTATTAATTTTACAGACTTGAAAATTAATTAAAAAGTACAGTAATATGTTACAAAAAAATAAACTTTTTAATGGCAAAACATTAGCCATTTTAACAGGAGGTGGTGATACACCTGCATTAAACTCTAGTATTAAGTCTATAAGAAACAGAGCGGCACTGTTAGGTTACAAAGTATATGGTATCCGAAGAGGCTGGAAGGGCTTATTAGACGATGGTGATTTGATAGATTTAACAGGCGTACCTTACGATGGTTCTTATGGTGGCACAGCTTTGCTTTCGAGCAGAACAAACCCTTTTCCAACCAGTAAAAACCCAGAAAATCGCGTACCTCAAATCCTTAAAAATATCGACAGGTATGGGATAGATGTATTAATAAGTATAGGCGGAGACGATACAAACGGGGCAGCTAAAAAACTTTACGAAACAGAAGGCATAAAAGTTATTGGATTCCCAAAAACCATAGATAATGATTTAAGAACAAAAACGATGCATAACTATGCGGGCAAAGCTATTGAGGCTGTTATATGTCCTGGCTTTCCATCAGCAGCAAAAACAATGATGGATTTAACAGCTCATCTAAGAACAACAGCCGAATCACACTCTAGAATTATGGTTTTAGAAGTAATGGGTAGAGATGCCGGCTGGTTAACTTGTTCTACA
>JAQVGK010000582.1 GCA_028696755.1 Bacteroidales bacterium
TTACAAACGAACCTGCACGTCATAAACTACTCGATTTAGTTGGCGATTTGGCGTTAACAGGCTACAGATTTAATGGAAACATTGTTGCTCGTCGTCCCGGTCACTTCGGAAACACCGAAATTGCGAAAATTATACGCGAGCACATCAACACTGTAAAAAAGGATGCTGAGAAAGCGCATATTCCAGTTTACAATCCCGACGAAAAGCCATTGATGGATGTAAACAGAATAAAAGAGTTTTTACCTCATCGTCATCCATTCCTATTAGTAGATAAAATCTTAACATTGACAGATACCGAAGTCGTTGGAATGAAAAGCGTAAGCAACGACGAATACTATTTTCAGGGACATTTTCCCGACGAGCCTGTTATGCCTGGCGTTCTTCAGGTAGAATCTATGGCTCAGACAGGAGGGATTTTGGTTTTATCAACTGTTCCAGATCCTGAAAATTACCTTACATTTTTCCTTAAAATCGATAATGTAAAATTCAGAAAAAAAGTAGTCCCCGGAGATGTTCTTGTTATGAAGCTTTCGTTAATGGAACCTATCCGCAGAGGTATTGCCCACATGAAGGGCGAAGCTTATGTTGGCAAGGAACTTGTAAGTGAAGCCGAGATGTATGCACAGATAGTTAAATCAAAGGAATAATTATGAACCAACCTCTTTCTTTTGTTCATTCGGCAGCAAAAATTGCCAACAACGTAGTAATCGAGCCTTTTGTTACAATTCATAAAAATGTTGAAATAGGCGAAGGAACCTGGATTGGTTCTAATGTTACGATAATGGAAGGCGCACGTATCGGTAAAAATTGCCGGATTTTCCCAGGAGCTGTTATTGGTGCGATACCTCAGGATCTTAAGTTTCGAGGCGAAGATACAATTGCCGAAATTGGAGATAATACTACAATTCGAGAATTTGTTACAATAAACAGAGGAACAGTTGCAAAAGGTAAAACCGTAGTCGGTTCTAATTGCCTTTTGATGGCTTATGTTCACATTGCTCACGACTGTGTTGTTGGAAACAATGTAATTTTGGTTAACGGTGTAACGCTTGGTGGAGAAGTAGAAGTTGACGATTTTGCAATTATTTCAGCAAACTCGCTAATTCATCAGTTCTGCCATATTGGAGCACATACTATTCTTGCCGGCAATTCACTCGTTGGAAAAGATGTTCCTCCTTATGTTAAAGCAGCTCGTTACCCACTTTCTTATGCTGGCGTTAACTCAATAGGCTTACGTCGTCGTAATTTCTGTAACGAAAAGATTAACAATATCCAAGACATTTACCGTGTTCTATTTAACAAAGGGATGAACGTTTCGCAAGCTGTTGCCTATATCGAAGCCGAACTTCCTGCAACAAAAGAACGCGACGAAATTATCCTCTTTATCCGTAACTCAAAACGAGGAATTATTAAAGGCTATTTCGACAAAGGCGAAGCAGAAGTGCAGTTTTAGCTAAAAATCAATAAAATTATTCTTACTCCTTTTGATGAAAATCGGAAGGAGTTTTTTTTGTAATTTCCAACAAAGCAAATTCAGCACCAATCAACCCCTTATCGGGTTCCAGCCCTGCGCCGTAATTTCGAGTTCGCTGCCATTACGTGGAACAAACAACTTAGTGTTTTTATCCTCATGCATATAACCGATTATGCTTACGTCGTGAAGCTTTTCAATTTTTTCCTTTTGATCGAGCGAAACAGTAAATAAAAGTTCGTAATCTTCGCCACCATTCATTGCAGCAAGTGATGGGTCGAGTCTAAATAGTTCGGCTGCATCGGCAGTTTGTGGGTGAACAGGAATTTTTTCCTCGAAAATCATACAACCTAACTGAGAGTTCTTACATAAGTGTAGCATTTCCGACGAAAGTCCATCCGAAATATCAATCATAGATGTTGGTTTTATTCCTGCATCCTTTAATTGCTTAATTATATCTCTACGTGGCTCGGGTTTTAGCTGCCTTTCAATCACATAATCGTAACCCTTTAGTTCTGGCTGAATTGCTGGATCCTGAAGAAAAATCTCTTTTTCTCTCTCGAGCAACTGAAGTCCCATGTAAGCGCCACCAAGATCACCACTTACACAAACCAAGTCATTCTTTCTTGCTCCAGAACGATAAACGATATCTTCTTTTTTAGCTTCGCCTATTGCTGTAATATTAATAAATAGTCCCGATAAAGAGCTGGTGGTATCTCCGCCTATTAGTTCAACATCGAAACGATCGCAAGCCAGCTTGATTCCATCGTACAACTGCTCAAGAGCCTCTACCGAGAACTTTTTACTTATTGCAAGCGAAACGGTAATATACCTTGGCAAGGAGTTCATTGCATATAAATCGCTTAAATTTACGACGACCGATTTATACCCCAAATGCTTTAGTGGAGTGTAAATTAAATTAAAATGAATGCCCTCAACAAGCAAATCGGTAGTTACTAGAAAACACTTGTCGCCAGAATCAAAAACAGCAGCATCATCACCAATTCCTTTTATTAAATCTTTGTTAGTAACGCTGAAACTACTGGTCAAACGATCAATAAGACCAAATTCACCTAATTCCGAAATATCAGTAACTTTATTTTTCTTATCCATAACAATA
>JAQVGK010000583.1 GCA_028696755.1 Bacteroidales bacterium
AAAATACTTATAAACAGTGGTTTGGTGAGTTTTTATAACAATTAGTTTGCGGATTTAAGGATTAATAAAAATCATCAAAAAATCTGTGAATCTGTGGCTTAAAATAAAGGTTTGTTTTTAATAAGCTTCATTTATTAATATTCGTCTATTTCAGTTGTAGGACAACGTATTTTAACTTTTCTTTGAATTTATCTCGGCCAACAATGTTTTAGAACCTATACCTTAAATCAACAACCGATATATTAGTAAAATTTAGATTAATCATTTTTACATTATAATTAGGTTCCTTGCCATCTTCGTACATGATACATGGATTAAATGAGCTTCCAATTAAGAAGTTGTCGGATACTTTGTAGTAAAAGCCAAAAATTGCGCCAACTCCAAATCCTAAATCCCAGCTTGCGGTTCTCTGCAAATCAATTGGCCATGTTGGATTTTCAACTTTAGTAAATAAATAGTCTGGATTTAGTCTTAAATTAACACCAGATATGAACTCAAAATTTGATTTCATTGTTTTGCGATGCTCGTAGCCAAGCAAAATTTCGGGACTAACTGAAAAATATTTTACAGGATAAACTGTAATGTTTTGAGCTTGATAGTCGTAATAGTACGAACCTAGATTTAGCCCAAACTTTAAACTGTTTTTCTCCGAAATGCTATATGCATAGTTTAGGTTAATGCTATTGGCAGTTGGAATTTGATAAGCAAACGAAAATTCGTGTTTTGGCTTTGTGTTATCTGGATCGTTGCCAGCAATTGCTGATAGTGGAAGTGAAATGATTGCAACGAAAGCGAAAATAAGAAATGTTTTCATAGAATTGTTTTTGAATGTAATAAATTTTAACGTATATATAAACACGAATTTTCGAAATTTATTGTGCGAATATGTAAAAAGTTAGTGTAATAGGTAGTTCGTTAGTTTAATTTTTAAGAAACTTTATAGTTTCACTCATTGAATTATGCTCAATTATTAAAAAATATAAGCCTTGATTTAATTCTGATGTATTAATTCGAGCTTCTTCATTAATTTGCCCAATTAAAATTATCTGACCTATCGGATTTATTATTTTGTACTGTAAATTCTCTTCATTTTCGCCTTTTTCAATAGTTAATTCATCATAAACTGGGTTTGGATAGACAGTGGTTGCTCTTTGTAAATGGTTATCATCAATATTTGTGAATTCTGATAATGGTCTTATCCAAACTCCATGGGTTTCGGTTCCGACAAACAAGTAACTTTCATTAGAATAAATTGCATTTATGTTACTTGCGGGCAATCCGTTCGAGAACGAGATCCAACTATCTCCACCATCAAATGATGCGAATAAACCTCCAATTTGAGTTCCTGCATAAACCACTGATTCTGTTGAGTAAAGGTAATTTACTTCTAGATTAGTAATTCCGCTACTGCTCAAAACCCAACCTGGGTTATCCATATCGAACTTGTAAATTCCGCTATAAGTAGCTGCGAACATATCATAGTCTTGTGTCATATAGAATGAATTGATAAATAAATCGGGCAAACCTTGGCTGTATGAATTCCAATTGTCTCCACCATTAAGAGATGAAAATATTCCTCCTCCATTTGTTCCCACAGCTACTCCGTATTCAGAAACTGAGACAGTTGTGATATATGAGTTTGTTAAATTATTTGTAATATCTGTCCAATTTGATCCGAAAGATTCAGACTTAAACATGCCATTGTTTGTGCCTGCAAAAATAATAGTGCCATTGTACGCAAATGATGTTATGTTTAGTCCGGGTGTTAAGCCAGAATTTGCTGCAGTCCAAGTTTCTGCATCATCCAGAGATACTGCCAATCCATTACTTTCGTTTGCTGCAAATATTCGATCGCCAGCAAAAATCATAGCAAAGACATCCGAAGTCATTCCAGTTGTAGACCAATTTAGTCCGCCATCAACAGAAATTAAAACGCCATCAAAAGTGCCTGCAAATAAGTTACTAGTGTTACTAGTAAATGATGTTACTTTTTTTTCTGAGGTTCCATTAGCCTGTTGCCATTGTGCATTTGAGCTAAGTGATGCAAGCAATAAGCTAAGAATCATAAAATAGTACTTCTTCATGGTTTTGTCTTTTTAAGAAAGTTATACACTAAGTTGGGTTATTATTTAAAAATGTAAATCGCTGTAAATATATAAATATTCATTGAATGATCAAATTTTGCTCTATGTTTCAGATATACTATTCATTAGAAATCAGTTGATTTATGGTGTGAATATATAAAGATAGCAATGATTTGGTGAAAATTAAAATATTTTGCAATTAATGATAATATTTAAAATATTTGCAAAGTTTAAATCTACTATTCCACCACCATCTTACCCAAATAAGTTTTGTCCAAGCCAATCAGTCGCAGAATGTATAAGCCCGGAACAAGTGCTGCTTCAACTTCTATCGATTCTCCAATATTTTCATTATAATACTCTGCATACACTACAGCCCCTGCCGAATTTAGAATTTCGATTTTTATCACATCAATTGCATTTTCGAGATTAATTTTAAACTTACCATCGTTTGGATTAGGGAATATGACGAAGTTATTTGTTAAATACTTTTCGTTTTCGACCAGC
>JAQVGK010000584.1 GCA_028696755.1 Bacteroidales bacterium
TGATGAATATTGCTACCGTTTTAATCGATGTCACATGAAGGAAACGATTTTCGATAATCTTCTATTAAGGATGGTTAAGGCAGGTCCATTTCCTCAAAAATTATATTCAATAAATGCCTAATTCAATAAGAATATTTGTATCATTTGCTTCAAGAATACAACTTACATACCCGTTATTATAATTATCTCGTCCGAAGTATTTTTCCCAGATAATATTACCAGCAGTATCAGTATTAACCAAATACCATTTTGCTCTTGAAATATCAGTCAGCCAAGTTTCGCCACCGGTCAGAATTGTTCCGGCAGAAGTTTCCAATAAATAGCTGCCGTATTCGTAAACATAATTTCCCAAAACCTTATGCCATAAATAATTTCCAAGACTGTCGGCTTTAAGAAACAATAATCGATATTTTGATTCGGTTTCATCATAAATCTGACCAGTTAAATAATAACTGCTGTCTTGTGTTTTTAAAGAATAGAACGCTCTTTTTTCAAGAGAATTAGAAAAAATATCTGTTTGACTAATGATGTCAAATGTATTGTTAAAGTTATAGATATTAAATCCAATTTCGCCAGAGGTCAAATTAACTTTACCTCCAGCAAAATAAAATTTATCATTAAAGCACTTTAAATTACCATCCCATCCTTCCCATAATTGATTTTGAGTGTCGCTGTAAACTTTTTTCCATACTTTATCCCCATTAGTATTTACATAAGTAACTGCAAAGCATCTAATCAATTCCTCGTTATTTGTTCCAGTAAGGAAAACAAATCCAGTATCCAGTGAAATTACACTATTGGTAATATGTGAAACAGTATCCTCAATTATCCTGTTAAAAACAATCTGTGAGAACGAAGTCGTCCAGATAAATGAGAAAACTATGATTAGCTTTATTTTTTTCATAATTCAAATTTACGAAAAAAACACAGCTGAAATTATTTCTGGCTGTGTTTTTATAAGATTATCTGTATTTAGTAATTTTAACTGTTTGTGTATTTCCAAAACAGTTTTTTATTATCAACATGTAATTCCCCGGCGTATAAGCTTTAATATTTATTGTGAAGCTATCTTTAACCTCATTTAAGCTAAATTGCTGCAACAATTTTCCATCTTCGGTATATAAGCTTAATTCACCCTTTTCACCCTCGCTCCCTCACGATTTAATCCATTTTGCTTCACATTTAGCAAAATCTTTTAGCGGAGCATCAACGTTACCGCACGATTTCATCGTGTGGTTCCACCAGCAACTTGTGTTAAATCTTTTACCACAGCACTCCCCGGCTCGCTCGGATTTCCAAATCCGAGTGCCACCACTACAGCTTCTCAAAACTCAAACTATAAGTTTTACTCTCCGAATTTATTTTCAAAACATAAATCCCACTGGCAAAATCCTTAACATTTATCACTGTCAAATTGTTTGATAATTGCAATGTTTTTACAAGCTGACCTACTGAATTATAAATCTCACAAATAACAGGAAAAATAGTGTCAGGTAAATCTAAATACAAATTATCTACTGCCGGATTAGGATATACATTTACAGAATTAACGGCTTCACTTGCGCTCACATTCTCACTCGTACATTGTACTGCAAAAATTTCTTTAGTTATAGTCATGCTTTCGCCATAAGCATCTGTAACTGTAATTTGTAATTGCTGCGGTCCCCAGGTAGAAGGAGTATAAAACTCAACAGGTTTTACAATGCATTGGCCCCATTCGTGATTGCTGAGTGTTGCTTCGGTGATGCTTTCTTCAAAGTAAGTTTCGCCTCCCCATTCAAGGTTTATGTCTGTGAGTCCAATTTCGACAGGGACAAAAGTTGGCGGGTAGTAAATACTGTCAATTACCTGCCCGGTACTGAACTCAATAGTATAAGGAGCTGATTTCCCGGCAATATGAACATAAACCTCAATGGTGTCGTTCATGCAAATTCCTTCGGGGATTTCCTGTATATCAAAGTCAAAGTTAAGTTCATCGGGTTCAATATTGCATAACCCGTCCATGCCAAGACTGTCAGTTTTTACAAGCCAGGCTTGCTGTGGCGGGTCGTAACCCAAGTTACTATAGTCGTCTCCATATCCAGCAATTATAAAACCTCCGTCTGATGTTGGTTTGCATGATGAAAAATATTGCCATGTTGAAGTATAATCATCAGCAAAATAATACCTTTTCCATTTTATATTTCCTTCGGAATCTGTTTTTATCAAATAACCTCTTAAAATGGTGTAATACCATTGAGATGATCCACAGAGAATCAAATCTCCATTTTCCAATTCTAACAAAGTTTTTATTGAACCCGATAAGTTAATATTTGTGCCGGTTGGATGGCAGGAATAATTTCTGTATAATCGTTCCCAAAGCAGATTTCCATTTGTGTCAATTTTTCTAAGGCATGCATCCCAAATATATTCTCCGGAACCACCACCATATCTGGCAACCGGATAAGTACCGGAAATAAGAATATTGAATTAGGCATTTGTAGAATAGTAAAAAAAGTAGTAATATTGGGGAATCAAATTTTATATTATGGAGCAAAAGTTTAAAAGCATGACAATTTTTGATTTTCAGGCGAAATTTCCAGATGAGAGA
>JAQVGK010000585.1 GCA_028696755.1 Bacteroidales bacterium
AGAATTCGATTATTCAACGAATTTCTTAAAAGGATCTACGTATTTTTAAACGAAGGACAAATAATAGAAATTTGCCAATTGGCTGGTTATTGACCATCAAACTGTAAATAAAAAGGTTGAAAAATGGGCAAAAGAAAAATAACTTGAGACCGCAGACAAAATCCTGACAAATTGGACATTACCCCTTATCCCTAAATACCAGAGTAACAGGCACACCAGTAAAATCGAAACTTTCGCGAAGCTTATTCTCGAGGTATCTTTTATATGGATCCCTGATATACTGTGGTAGATTTGCAAAGAATGCAAAAACTGGAGTTGGCGTTGGTAACTGTGTTACGTACTTAATCTTAACATATTTTCCTTTGTATGTTGGTGGTGCATAAGCTTCTATGGCTTCGAGCATAATGTCGTTTAGTTTACCTGTTGGAATTCGTTGTGCACGATTTTGGTAAACTTTCATTGCCATTTCGATAACGTTGTGAATTCTCTGCTTGGTAAGAGCCGAAATAAATAGAATTGGAATATCGTTAAATGGCGCGATTTTTTCCATTATGGATTTGGTGTAATCTCTTACAGTATTTGTTGACTTTTCGACCATATCCCACTTGTTTACAAGAATTACAATTCCTTTTTTATTTTTTCTAATCAGGTTTAAGATGTTCTGATCCTGAGCTTCGAAACCGAGAGTTGCATCAATCATCAAGAGACAAACGTCGGAATTCTCGATTGCACGAATGGCACGCATAACAGAATAAAATTCCAAATCTTCACTAACTTTTGTTTTACGTCTTACACCAGCAGTATCGACAAGCATAAAGTCGTGTCCAAATTTGTTGTATCGTGTGTTGATTGCATCACGAGTAGTACCGGCAACATTTGTAACAATATTTCTTTCTTCGCCGATTAGAACATTTGTGAGTGAAGATTTACCAACGTTAGGACGACCTACAATAGTAATACGTGGTAGCTGATCTTCTTCTGTGCTGGCATCTTCGGTAATAACATCTGCTATTGCATCAAGCAAATCGCCTGTTCCAAGTCCATTAACTGCCGAAATAGAATAAACTTCTCCCAGACCAAGATTATAAAACTCGTAACTATCTGTAATTCTGGAATTTACATCCACTTTATTTGCTACTAAAAATACAGGTTTTTTTGATCTGCGAAGCAATTCAGCTACGGAAATATCAAGATCTGTTAAACCAGCCTGAACATCAACCATAAAAACAATGGCATCTGCCTCCTCAACAGCTATAATTACTTGGCGGGCGATTTCTTTTTCAAAAACGTCATCAGAATTCTGCACATAACCACCAGTATCAACAACCGAAAAGTTCTTGCCATTCCAGAAACAATGTCCGTAAAGCCTATCGCGGGTAACTCCGCTAACATCATCAACTATCGCCTCGCGACGCTCTATCAGTCGGTTAAAAAAAGTTGATTTGCCAACGTTTGGCCGACCTACTATCGCTACAATGTTTCCCATAAAATTCGAATTTGGCTGCAAAGATAAGAAAAATCGGGTTGAAATTTTAATTTGGATGTACTATTTGAGAAGGAAGACGGTCCTTCGACACCCAAAGGCCTGTACCTATGGCTGCTCAGGAACCTAAAACAGAAGGCGGAAAGCAGAAGGCGGAAAGCAGAAGCTGGATAAAAGTGAAAAAATTCTAATTTTGCTGAGGAAACGAATTATTAAAAGTGTAATAATGAGAGTATGGAGGCGATAAAACTTAGTTCTGGCTTTTTTATGCGTGATGTTCTTGAAGTTGCTCCCGATTTAGTGGGTAAGATTTTGGTGCGCAAGTTTGATGATGGAAAAATTATGAGGCTTCGTATTACCGAAACAGAAGCATACCGAGGCGAAGAGGACAAAGCTTGCCACGCATCAAAAGGTAAAACTCCGAGAACTGAGGTAATGTATATGGAGGCTGGGACAATTTACATTTATCTAATTTACGGAATGTATCAAATGCTAAACTTTGTGTGCGAAGACATAGACATTCCACAGGCAGTTTTGATACGTGGAGCAGGAAAATTCGACGGTCCAGGAAAACTCACAAAAGCACTCGAAATTACCAAAGACTTTAACCGCAAAAATATTGGCAACACCCAAACCCTATGGCTAGAAGACGATGGCTACAAACCAACTCTCAAAATCTCACCACGCATTGGCATTGATTACGCCGGCGAAGAATGGGCTGGGAAGTTGTGGAGATGGATGTTCAATGGGGAAAGTTCAAAATTCTAATGTCTAAATTCTAATGGGTTAGTGCATAGTTTTCAGGCTTACAGAATTTCGCTTAGTCTAGATCTTAGAAAAGTGGGTTGAAATCGTGAGGGAGCTGGGAATTCCCCTATGAGGCATTATCCGTTACTAACGGTTAATCAGTAACTTTTCTGCATTTACGTAATATGTACACCTATTTTGCTTAGCAGTTCCTGTGTTTTCGCTGTGATATCCGCATTATGCCATTGGTCATTTATTTTCACTTTGCGTATTTCCTTTAAAAAGAGTATTAAGTCCATTGGCGAATACTTTTTATTGAGGTTATTTGCAACAAGTAGATGATAAATTCGGTAGTACC
>JAQVGK010000586.1 GCA_028696755.1 Bacteroidales bacterium
CAGTTGTTGCACATTGTCCAGCTGTTGGTGTAAATGTATAAACTGTTGTTCCTGCTGTTGCTGTACTTACTGTTGCAGGCGACCAAGTTCCTGTAACTCCATTTGTCGAAGTTGTCGAAAGTGCCCCAGGAGCTGCTCCAACACAATATGGACCCAATGCTGTAAATGTAGGAGTAATATTAGAATTTACAGTTACCGACATTGTTGTAGTTGTTGCACATTGTCCAGCAGTGGGTGTAAATGTATAAACTGTTGTTCCTGCTGTTGCTGTACTTACTGTTGCAGGCGACCAAGTTCCGCTAACTCCGTTAGTCGAGGTTGTAGAAAGTGCTGCTGGACTTGCTCCAACACAATATGGTCCAAGTGCAGTGAAAGTTGGGTTTGTACTAGTTGCATTAACAACAACTGACATTGTTGTGTTTAAAGCACATTGCCCTGCAGTTGGATTAAAAGTATAAACAGTAGTTCCAGCTGTTGCTGTACTGATTGTAGCTGGAGACCATGTTCCTGTGATTCCTTCGGTTGATGTTGCTTGTAAAGAAGCTGGCGAGTCTCCAACGCAATAAGGACCAAGAGCGAAAAAGCTAGGAGTAGTATTTGTGTTTACCAGAATACTATGCATCTCCGAAGCTGTGCAAGGAGCCGTTCCAATTGTATAAGTTATATCAATGCTTCCACTTAATCCAGAAGGACTAAAGCTTGTGCCAGTTACACCAAAGCCACTCCAACTTCCTCCCGATGTTCCGGTAACAAGAGAGTTTAAATTGATAGAAGGGTCTGTTTCGCATATAGAAGGTGAACTAAAATTCCAAGAAGGATCCATAGGAATATATGGAGCTTGACATCCATTATTGTAATAATCTGGGATTCCTGACCATGTGTATGCAACTGCGCCACCATCTTCAGCACCAGGTGTTCCGGCCTGAGTTTCGAGAAGAGAACGATTGTATGTAACAGTATCTGCATAACCTGTAGGAACATGAGTTAGAACAAAAGTTCTTTCAGATGTGGTACCGTAATTTACAAAATGTCCAGCTGTATTACCAGCGTTTTGAAAAATTATATAAAGAGTATCTTGTAAACTTGCAAAACTGTGAGCTGTAGGATCCCAGTCGGTGCTAGTAATCATTAAAATCTTTTTTCCAGCTGGTAAAATTCCACCGATAGGTTCGATGAGGTATCCACAACTAGTAATTGTGGAGTTTACATAAGTTACATCAGCAGGGTTTGATGGCGGTGCAGAAATTCCTCGCCACAGATTTGATGGGTTTGGCCATTTGCCAATTTCGATAACACCAGTGGCACCAGCTCCATCAACTCTTAAATCGTTAACGTCAATATCGGTTGGCACGACCTGGAAAATGACCATTTCGTTTTGTCCTTCAACAGAACCTGCACAGGCATCAACCAAAAGATTCTGAATTTCGAACATTGATGTCGGAACAGATGGGTCGGCAGGATTTGTTACTAAACCGTTACAAGTTACAGTTTGTGATGTAGCTCCTGTGCTGCTTGCTGTTACAATTTCGCCATTGTAGCTACCAACACTTAACCCAGCAATCAATCTAACATAAATTGTTGTGTTAGATACAGTTCCGCCGGTTTGAGTAAGAGTAATACTGTTTGTGAAGCCTGAACCGCTTGTTGTTGAGATTTCGTAATTTGTCGGAGCACTAAGTGAAATATTGTCGGTAAGATTATCTCCAAAAACAGTAAACGATTGCTCTGCCGAAGGCCCACTCCCAAAAACATAGTTCATGCCTGTTAGTGAATTTGGAGATACAGTTATCGTTGGTCCCGATGGTAAATATCCTGTAATTGAAATGTCATCAATACCTACTCCTATAGAATTGCTCGTGCCAGCAACCGAAAATTTAATCTTTACTTGTGTTGTGTTGTAGGATGATAAATCAAATGTTGTTTGTGCAACCATAGTATTGGTTAAAGGAAGTCTAGTTCCAATAATTGTCCAACTTCCACCATTGTCGGTTGAAACTGAAATAGTAATAGTGTTTTCAACTGTACTCGTACCTCCATAAGTCCTTGCTTTGAAGTTTAATTCCTCTCCTGTATAGGCAGTAAAATCCATCGCTGGAGTTACAATGTTTGATGTCGATTGTAATAATTGCACATAAGTTGTTCCTCCAGCATCTATGTCTGTCCACGTGGCAAAGCCTGCAAGGTCGGTGCGCACTGGGATTATATTTACCTGCGAGAATAAGCTAGTGTTAAGGCAGAAAACTAAAGCTGCCAGTGTAAAAAAAGTACTAAAAAATTTCATCAAAAATCAGTATAAAAAATCATCCGCCAAAAATATCACAGAGGAAAATATCCTCAATTTGCAAAAATACCTAAAATAGAAATCTGAAAATTTAATAATCATTAATTAATTGTTACTAAATTGTCTATTTTATATCAAGATTGTATTAATTATGAAAAAGTTGCAGGAAAGCATTGCTAAATTTTTTTTGTGTGTTGATAAAATTTACAGTAAACCTTCATAAGGCATTAAATTACGTAATTATTTAGTTGCCAATTTAACTATTGTTTTCTATTTTGGGCATGGAGCATGGAGCATGGAGCATGGG
>JAQVGK010000587.1 GCA_028696755.1 Bacteroidales bacterium
AAAGTAGTGCACAGAATCGACAATAATGCGAAAAAATTTAAGCGGGCAACGTTTTACAAAATTTATCTCACCAATACAAGCTTAAGATCGGCTCTATTCTCACCTATTAATCCAAATGATGAAAACCTTGGTAATCTAGTCGAAACCGCAGTTTTCTCTCAATGGATGCATGGTGACTGGTTTAAGCCATACTACGCAAGATGGTCGAACGGAAGACAACAGGGTGAAGTTGATATGGTGGGACTTGATACCCTGAAAATAAAACCAGAATGGGCACTGGAAATTAAATGGTCGAACAGATATTTCAATAAACCTGAAGAACTCAAAAGTTTGGCAGATTTCTGTAAAAATAACAATATCCCATCCGCTCTGGTAACAAGTATAAATAAAGAAGGTGTAGTAAATCATTACGGGCTGGAGTTGATTTTTATCTCTTCGGCAATGTACGCATACACTGTTGGAGCAAATACAATTGAGAAAAAGAAATTAGAATTGTAAAAATAAGACTAAAATTTTGCTGTTTTTTTCTTATTTTTACAGATATGTTATAATACCTTAAATCCGCAAACTGTTTACTACTACATATCTGAACTCCATGCCATATGTGGCAATGCTCGATACTCCGCTCCTAACCGTAACAAAGGCTACGCTTACAGTGCTCATATCTGCGCTTACCACATCTGTCATGTATTTCAGCCCTTCGTTACGCAAACAGCTTGCGGATTTAAGGTAATAATATAGATTGAAATATATTATTTTAACACCAGACCAGTAAAAATTAAATTTCTCAGAAAACTTCCGTTCATGAAATGAATATTATTACAAAATGCAAAAGGTTAAGAGGCTATGATATTGTAAAAATAAGACTAAAATTTTGCTATTTTTTCCTTATTTTTACAAATATGTTAAAATAATGTAGATTAAAATATATTATTTTAACAAATATTGAACTTTAACAAAAGTAACTTAGTTTTTAGTTTTATACATTTTTTCTCTAAGTACTTTTATATCTTCGTCATAAATGTACTCGTCATAATCCATCAGCTTGTCGATAATTCCATTTGGTGTTAGTTCAATTATGCGATTTGCAACGGTTTGAATAAATTCGTGGTCGTGCGATGCAAAGAATATATTCCCAGGATATTTTATCAGGTTATTATTGAATGCCTGAATTGATTCAAGATCCAAATGGTTTGTAGGAGTATCAATTATCAGTGCGTTAGCATCGAGCAACATCATTTTTAAAATCATGCATCTTTGTTTTTCGCCTCCCGACAGCACTTCAACTTTTTTGTAAATATCTTCGCCTGCAAATAGCATTTTTCCAAGACAGCCACGAACATAAATTTCGGTAGTTTCGGAGGTGAACTGGCAAAGCCAATCGAAAAGATTCATTTTACTGTTAAAATACTCGGAATTATCAAGAGGTAAGTATGCAGTAGTAATTGTTTGCCCCCATTGGTAAGTACCTGCTTCGGCCTGCTGATTTCCATTTATTATTTCGAAGAAGGCAGTCATTGCACGCGGATCTTTTGAAAGAAAAACAATTTTATCATCCCTATTTGCAGTAAAATCTACATTTTTGAATAAAACTTGTCCATCCACACTTGCTTTAAGTCCGCTAACTTCGAGAATTTTATCGCCAGCTTTGCGCTCTGGTTTAAAAATGATTCCGGGATACTTTCTTTTTGATGGTTTAATATCTTCGATATTTAGCTTCTCAATCATTTTCTTGCGGCTGGTTGTTTGCTTTGATTTGGCAACATTTGCGCTAAATCTTGCAATAAATGCTAGCAATTCGGAACGTTTTTCTTCTGCTTTCTTATTCTGAGCTTGAACCTGACGTAATGCGAGCTGACTACTTTCGTACCAGTAACTATAATTTCCTGCAAACATTTCTATTTGACCATAATCAATATCAACAGTATGAGTGCTTATTGCATCGAGAAAATGTCGGTCGTGTGAAACTACAAGAACAGTATTTTCATAATTCGATAAATAGTTTTCTAACCATTGTACCGTTTCAAGATCTAAATCGTTTGTCGGCTCATCAAGCAACAAATTATCGGGATTACCAAAAAGCGCCTGTGCGAGTAAAACTCTTACCTTTTGCTTTCCGCTCATATCTTTCATCAAAGTGTAATGATACTTTTCCTGAATTCCAAGATTCGACAAAAGCGTAGCAGCATCATTTTCGGCGTTCCATCCGTTCATATCTGCAAACTGAGCCTCCAAATTGGCAGCGATAACACCATCCTCTTCCGAGAAATCCGATTTTGCATATATTTCGTCTTTCTTTCTCATGATATCCCATAAAACAGTATGTCCTTTCATTACAGTATCAAGAACTGTAAACTCATCGAAAGCAAAGTGATTCTGATTTAAAACTGAAAGCCTTTCGCCAGGCCCGAGGCTTATATGTCCCATTGTAGGATCTATTTCTCCTGATATTGCTTTTAAAAATGTGGATTTTCCTGCACCGTTTGCACCAATCACCCCATAACAATTTCCGGCAGTAAATTTCATATTTACTTCTTGAAATAAAACTTTGCTACCGAATTGAACTCTTAAATTTGATACTG
>JAQVGK010000062.1 GCA_028696755.1 Bacteroidales bacterium
TCAGATCCTACTACAGGAGACTATGATGGTGTTGTCATTGCTATTCGCAGAGGGTCAAATTCTCCTGTTGTCTTACCAGATGTTCCTTCCGCACTTACCGCAAATACTACATTTGGAAATGCTTCATCAGAGTATGGTAGCAATCCTGATTATTCATATATAGTTTATAAAGGGACAGGTAATAGTGTTACTGTTACGGGTCTAACTCAGGGTGAGGAATACTCCATAAAAGCATTTTCTTACTTTAATGATGGATACGATAATACCAATGCTGTTACTACAACTTCTATTAGTAGCCTGGATGTAGATAATGTCAGCAGTGCAAGTGCTACAGCAGGAAATACTACTGCTACTATTCAATGGAGTTTACCGGATCTGTGTTATGATCAAATACTTGTTGTAGGACATGCAGGCAGTTCTGTAAGTTCTAATCCATCAGGAGATGGTAGCACTTATACTGTTTCTAATACTTTTGGAAGTGGAACAGATATTGGAAGTTCAGAATATGTTGTTTATTTAAATAGTGGGACTAACACTAGTGTAACTGGTTTAACAAATGGCACAATGTATTACTTTACGATATTTACCAGAAATGGAACTGAATGGTCTCCAGGTATAGAAGTTACTGTTACCCCCTCAAATGTTACATATTTTAATCCTGGTGAGCTAGTTATTGTTGGATTTGATGCGGCAATTGCTAGTAGTAGTAGTGATAAAATATATTTGGCAACTTTTGTGGATATTCTCCCAGGAACAGAGTTCTTATATGTAAATAGTAGATTCGAAGCTGGCGCTTCAGCTAATGAAAGGACATTGAGGTGGTACGGTGGTAGTGATTACATCACTGAAGAGCCAGGAATTGCTACAATTACATATTCCGGAACAGGTATAACAGCAGGATCAATCATTTCATTCGAAATTGGATCAGGTGCACCACACACATTTGAAGTCAATGGTTTCTCCAACTCTGATTTTAGTGGATCAATATCTAGTAATCAAGCAAATATTTCTTCTTCTGGTGGAGATCAACTCTGGTTAATACAAGGTGTATTTACAGACCATGGAAATTATAATACTCTTGATGGAAATGTGCTGTATGGTTTAACTAGTCGCGAAGCATGGGTCCCTTTATCAAGCTCAGTTAGTGGTGGTGGAACAAGAGAGTCAAGAATACATCCGGACATTGAGTGTTTTAACCTAGAGATATCTGGAACTGATGGATATGCATACTACAAAAATGGAACTACTGGAACTCCAGGAACCCCTGCACATGATGCAACTTTTAGAACTATATTACTTGATATTATGAATCCTGCAAACTGGAATTCAGCAGGAGGCGACGGAGTTCTAAATATCACAGAAGATTTTTGTGACTGTGATCAATCAAATATTTCGGATGCTATTGGTCGAAAATTCTGTATAAGCTCTTACACTGTAGAACATCAATGGATAGGTGATAATGATACAGATTGGTTTAATTGTGCAAACTGGAAAGGACTACATATTCCTAATGAAGAAACAGATGTCCTATTTGACTCAGATGATTGTTACGATGATATTGAACTAACTACTCAAGATACCGCAAGATGTAAAAACATCACATTCCAGGGAAGTGGATCTTACGATTTTTATGCAGGCGGAGATAGCGATAAAATCATTGAAATATTTGGAGACATAAATATTAATATGAATAATTCTGTCGTATTCGATGACAGTAATTCCGGAACTGCTGATGGTCAATTAATTCTTCATGGAGATTGGATTAATACTGTTGGAGATAATGGATTTAAAGAAGGAAACAGCACTGTTATCTTTACTGATGCTCAAGCTCAACAAATTACGACAAGCTCTGGAAACGAATCCTTTGGCACATTAAAAATTGATAAATCTGCCGGTAACCTTACATTAAACGACAACATCGAAACAGACTATCTCAATCTTACATCTGGTAATATTAACACAGGAACAAATCGTGTTTATATTTCAAATACAGCAACTGGCGCAATAGCAAATTCATCTACAGATTCTTATATCAATGGCAATCTTAGAAGAGATGTCTCAGCCACAGGCTCTTATGATTTCCCTGTAGGAACAGCCAGCAATTATGAATTAATTAATATTGACTTACAAAGTTCAACAGGACTTACATATTTAGATGCAAGTTTTGACAGCTCAGTTGGAACTACAGAAATCTCTTCATTAAACCTTACTGTTAACGGTACATTGCTGCAAGAAGTATTAGACGGAGGTTTCTGGACAGTAACTCCTAATGCAGGCGTTACAGCTGTTGAGTATAATGCAGGTCTTAACCTTAGAGGTTCGTCCAATGCCGGAACAGAACCTGCTCAACATTCTGTAATAAAAAGAGCTAATTCCCGAGAAGACTGGGCAATACGAGGAAATCATGATAATGATGATCAAAGTATTAGTGGTGGAGTTGTTTACGCATATCGTACTAGCTTTAACACATTCTCAGATTTCGCAATTGCTAAACATAGAACAAATATACTACCAGTTGAGTTACTTGACTTCTCAATAAAATGTAATGGCCCAGAAAATAAACTTTTCTGGTCAACTGCTAGCGAAATAAATAACGATTATTTCGAAGTACAAAAAAGTGATGATGGAAATCTATGGTATTATATCGGAATGGTTAAAGGTGCTGGAAATTCATCTAAAATCAACAATTATTCTTTTGTAGATAAAGAAAACATCGCTAATGCCTATTACAGATTACGTCAGGTTGATTTCGATGGCAAATTTGAATATTCACCAGCAATTTTCAGTAATTGTAACGAAACAAAAGAAATTAATCTTATTGTTTATCCAAACCCTGTAAGCGACTACCTTAATGTAATGGTCGAAAACTGGAAATCGGAAAAAATTGACTGGGAAATTGTTAATACTACTGGTCAGGTTGTTATAAAAGGTAATTTCAAACCTGCAGATTCTTACTTTGTGGAACAAATTAACATGTCGGAACTAAAACCTGGAATGTACGTTGTGCGGTTTATGGATGATAACAATTTGGTTATCCGAAAGGCTGATAAGAAGTAGGAAGTTTCTGCTTGCTTTTTGGAAATTTTTTGATTATTTTTAGTACAACAAACTATAAATCGGCGTAATATGAAGTTTCGAAATAAACGCAAATTGCCCAACAGAAAGGTTTTGCGACTTAAAGGACATGATTATTCCAGCCCAGGTCATTATTTTCTTACAATTTGTTGCCAAAATCGCACATGTTTGTTTGGCAAAATCGAAAATGGAGAAATGATTTTAAACGATGCTGGCAAAATGGTCGAAAAATGGTATTACGAATTGGAAAACAAATATCCCGATAAACGTTGCCACGAAATGGTTATAATGCCAAATCACATGCATTGTATTATCGAAAATATATTAAACGCCAATGATACAACACAAAATAAAAATTGCAATGAAAATTTAATGGATGCATCACAACGGGACGCCCACGTACGGACGTCCCTATGTGGACGTCCCGTTGACGAAAAACGTGGACGTCCCGTTGATAAAAACCAAAATTTTGACGACGAAAAACGTGGGCGTTACGGACAACATAATAAAATTTATGGTGCATCAATTTCGGATGTAATGGATTGGTTTAAAACAATGACAACAAACGAATACATCAGAGGCGTAAAACAATTGGAATGGCAAAGGTTTGACAAAAAATTATGGCAACGCAGTTTTAACGATAAAATCATTCGTACAGAATATTCCTTAGTAAGAATCCGAAATTACATAATCAATAATCCTACGAATTGGGGTAAAGACAAATTCTTTAAATAAAATATGAAACAATTATGGATTTGAATAGTTAATAAACAAAAGAAAAAATATTTAAAATGAATATAAAAAGTTTAAAAAATTTACGAAGTAATTTTACATCAAATCTAACCATATTTTTCTGTGTTAGCATAGCTCTATCATATGCTGTGCCTTTTAGTGTTTACTCACAGAACACATTTAATCAAACAAAAGGCACAAAAGCCCTACCATCAATCTCACTCTCTACATCCAATCTCGATTTCGAGAATGTTTTTGCGGGATTTTATTCGGTTCCACAGATTTATAGTGTTACGGCAAGCGATTTAAGTGGAGTTCTAACAATTACAGCTCCTGCTGGAATAGAAATTTCGACTAATTGCTCAACTGGTTTTACTACCTCGATTAATTTGAGTCCTTCAGGTGGAGCAGTTTCGGCAACTATTTGGGTAAGATATATCGGTGGAAATGTTAGTGGAGATATTACGCATGAATCGGCAGGTGCTGTAACCAAAACTATTGCAATACTTGAAAGCGAAAGCTTTACGAATTTGCCTACCGATTATTATAGCACAGCTACAGGCGCAGGCGCAACACTAAAAACGAATCTATACAATATCATAAGCGATTACACCATTATTGATTATGACGAGTTGCATGTTGCTTATGCGAGTACCGACATCACAACAGATGGTTATATCTGGGATATCTATAGCGACAATCCATGTGGCGCAGATACTTATAATTTCACACTTTCGGTAGATCAGTGTGGTAACTACTCGGGCGAAGGCGACTGCTACAACCGCGAGCATACATTTCCAAACTCTTGGTTTGGCGGTGGTGCTGGTGCAGGTGCCTATTCAGATTTGCATCAAGTTTTACCTACCGATGGTTATGTAAATGGTATCCGTTCAAATTATGTTTATGGAGAAGTTAGCTCGGCAAGTTACACCTCTGACAATGGTTGCAAGCGTGGCCCAAACACATATTCGCCGCTATATACAGGAGTAGTTTTTGAGCCAATTGATGAGTACAAGGGAGATATTGCCAGAATTTATTTTTACATGATTACGCGCTACGAAACCCAATTGCCATCATGGGAAAGTCTTACCGCTTATGGCGATGTTGTTATGGATGGCAACACTTATCCTGGATTCGAAAGCTGGTATTTACAAATGCTTATGGACTGGCATACTCAGGATCCGGTATCTCAAAAGGAGAAAAACAGAAACGATGCCACATATCTTATCCAGGGAAACCGCAATCCATTTGTTGACAATCCCGAATATGTTTCGATGATCTGGACAGCTGCTCCAACCCTATCGGTAAACCCAGCTGCAATTAATTCGCTGGCTTATGTTTACGAAAACGGCCCTTCCAATGCTCAGACTTTCAGCTTAAGTGGAAACTATTTGTCGGGATTTCCTGATGATATTATAGTTAGTGCTCCAACTAATTTTGAGGTTTCTGCTGATGGAACAAATTTCTCGGGTTCGTGCACAATACCATATTCTGCAGCAACCCTTAACGCTACTACAGTATATGTTCGATTAGTTTCAGCGCTTGAACCTGGTTCATACACAGGAACAATCACAATCTCTGGAGGTGGTGATAGCGATGGAGAAAGCATTACTTTAAATGGATTTGTAAACAGCGTATCTGTTTCCGATTGTTTGAACGAAGATTTTAGCGGCATTACTGGTTTCTCACATGCTACTCCTGGATCTACTGACATTTCGGCAAGCATTAACTCATACACACAAACCACAGGCTGGTCGGGTTCCAAAATATTTGAAGCAGGTGGCGAAATTAAGCTTGGTTCAAGTTCGGCAAACGGTTATATTATTACTCCAGCTGTTGACTTATCGCAAGGCGGAAGTGTAAGTTTTGATTATTCTAAATACGGTTCGGATGTTGCTTTTGTACAGGTTTTTCATGCTGCCGATGGTGTAACATTCGAGCAAGTAGGTTCCGACATAACTCCCGAAACGGCATTTTTAACTCATAGTGTTGAAATCACTGGAGGAACTGTTGTTTCTAAAATAAAAATCGGAACAAACACCAAAAGAGCATATATTGATAATATCGCCGTGCAATGTGGTGGATCGGCAGCCGAAGGATTTTTATTTGTAACACCATCCGAACTAAACGGTTTGGTTTATACCGAAGGATTTGGCCCATCGTCGGAACAAAATTTTGTTGTAAGTGGAACCAGTTTGGATGGATCAGACGTTACAATCACAGCACCAACTAATTACGAAATTTCATTAACTAGCGGAACAGGATTTCAATCTACACCGATTGTGCTTTCAGCATTTGACGGCAGTTCCGAAACAATTTATGTTCGTCTAAAAGCCGGATTGGGATTTGGAATTTATAATTTGGAGTTTGTTACTGCCAGTGGAGGTGGTGCTGATGCGGTTACTGTAAGTTTGAACGGAGAAGTTTTCGAAGAAATTGTGCCAGAATTAGTCGTAAATCCAACCGAACTTAACGGATTTAACTATGTTGAAGGTTCTGGTCCATCGGCAGAGCAATCGTTTATTATTAGCGGCACAAATCTGAACGAAACAGATGTTACAATCACAGCACCAACTAATTACGAAATTTCATTAGCTAGCGGAACAGGATTTCAATCAACACCTATTATTCTTTCAGCTTTCGATGGCAGTTCCGAAACAATTTATGTTCGCCTAAAAGCCAATTTGGAATTTGGAATTTACAATTTGGAGCTTGCTACTGCTAGTGGAGGTGGTGCAGATGCAGTTACTGTAAGTTTGAACGGAGAAGTTTTCGAAGAAATTGTGCCAGAATTAGTCGTAAATCCAACCGAGCTTAACGGATTTAACTATGTTGAAGGTTCTGGTCCATCGGCAGAGCAATCGTTTATTATTAGCGGCACAAATCTGAACGAAACAGATGTTACAATCACAGCACCAACAAATTACGAAATTTCATTAGCTAGCGGAACAGGATTTCAATCTACTCCTATTATTCTTTCAGCATTTGACGGCAGTTCCGAAACAATTTATGTTCGTCTAAAAGCCGGATTGGGATTTGGAATTTATAATTTGGAGTTTGCTACTGCTAGTGGAGGTGGTGCAGCAGAAATAGTTGTTACTTGTAATGGTTTTGTCGATCCGTTTGTTGGAATATGCAAAGAGTTCACAAATTCAAACATTCAAGTCTATCCAAATCCAGCCAATGATTTTTTAAGCATCATCATTTCAGAGCCTTATTCAGATGAGATTAAAATCGAAATATCTGATATTGCAGGAAAAATTGTTTACACATCGACAATTGACGCTAAATCTGAAAACAATTTAGAACAAATCAACCTTAGCAGCATAAAGCCAGGAGCATATTTAATCCGCCTTAGCAATAAGGATAATACGATAACACGAAAGATTGACATCAAATAAATTAAAAAATCCCCTGAAAACGGGGATTTTTTTGTTACATTACGAAAAAAGATCCTTACCGAATTTTGTCAAATCTTGCAGTAGGGTTAATTCATACTCTTAATCTCGAGAAGAATCAGAGCAAGGAAAAGGCAGAAGAAAAGAGATGATCCTGCAATAATAAACGACAGATCGTGACTACCAGTAGATGCATATAATGTTTGTGATAATCTGCTAAATACAAATCCACCTAAACCCCAAGCCGACATTAGAATTCCGTAATTTACACCAAAGTTTTTCATTCCCCAGAATCCCTTTGTAAATGAAGGGAAAAGCGAAAGATTCGTTCCATAATTGAACCCAATGAATGTTGCAAAAAGAATTATAATAAAAGTTGATGCGTTAACGTCGAGCACCATCACCGAAATAAACATCAGGGCACTTTGGAAAATAAGTATAATTGCAAGTGTTAGCGACTTCGGAATTTTATCCGATACCATACCTGCTACCAAACGACCAGCAGCATTACCAATAGCCATTATTGCCACAGCGATAAAAGCCGAATGCCCCATACTGGCTTTTGCCAGACCCGAAATATTGCTAATTACCATCAATCCACATCCAGAGCCAATAAAGAAGATGAACCACATTATGTAGAACTTATTGTTTCTCAACATTTGCTTTGGACTAAAATCCTCGGTAGTATTTTCCGATTTTCTGACTTTTTTTGCAGGATTAACAGGCACAACTGCCGGTACATAACCTTCGGGTGGATTCTTTAACAAAAATGCAAGTCCTACAACAATGACAAGGAATGAAACACCAAAAATCAGCATTGTCGACTGTATCCCAAAGTTAGTAACAAGAGTTGATGCAAGAGGTGCTATAAAAACTGGAGCCAGTCCAAATCCCGAAACTACTATTCCGGCAATTAGTCCAGTTTTTGCCGATGAGAACCACTTAAGTGCTGCAGGAGTTGTTGCCGAATAGCCAAAGCCAATTCCTGTGCCGCCTAGTATTCCAAATCCTAACAACCACAAATAATAATTTGTCGAAAACGATGCAATTATAAATCCTATTCCAACAAGCAAGCCTCCAATTTTTGCAGTAAATGATGGGCCTTTTTTATCCTGAATTTTACCAGCAATTGTCATCGAGAATGCAAAAGCTAGGATACAAACAGCATAAGGGTCGTTTAATGAGGCCAGGTCCCAGTCGAAAGCACCAGCTCCACCAGCCTTAATCGAAGCCCCGATAGATTCCTTTAAAACGCTCCATGCATATAGAATTCCTAAGGCAAGGTTTATTGCCAAACCTGCAAATGTAACAACCCATGCATTCTTGGGTGTTGTTGATTGACTCATAAATAAAAAAATTACAAAATAAACCTTAATTTGATGTCAAAATCGCATCATTCTCGACTATACATAAAAGTGTAATTATTTGAATCTCAATACATTCGGAAAATAACAACATTAAATATGAAGTAATCGAAACGAAATTCCAACTGAATGTAAAAATATAATCTCTATGTGAGCTAAAACGTGAATTTTGTCATCAATTTAAGGTTATACACAAAAGAATTTTAAACTAACACTTTTGTTTGTTACACTTTTGTTTGTTACACTTTTGTTAGTTACTCTTTTGTTAGTTACTCTTTTGTTAGTTACTTTTTTGTTAGTTACCTCTTTGTTAGTTATAAAAATATGATTATCTTTGTAAAAAAATGACATGTGTACACCATTTGCATACGGAAGGTTAGCACACGACAGTCTGTTTACCGATAGAAAGCACGAGACAGAACGTTTAGTCGCTAATTTTAACACCTTAGTAAACACAATCTTAATATCTCCCAGACGCTGGGGCAAATCTTCACTTGTAGAAAAAGTTGCCGATATCATGACAAAAAATGATAAAAAAATCAAATTTGTTATGATTGATCTTTACAATGTTCGCTCCGAGGATAGTTTTTACGAATTATTAGCAAAAGAAATATTGCTTGCATCAAATTCAAAACTTGCCGACATTAAAGAAAAAGCAGGAAAATTTTTAGGAAGATTAATTCCTAAAATAAGTTTTAGTACAGAGCCACATAGCGATTTCAACATAAGTTTTGATTGGGAAGCTTTAAAACAGAATCCCGACGACATTTTAAATTTAGCTGAGAACATCTCAAAAGAGAAAGACATGCGTTTCGTGGTATGCATAGACGAATTTCAAAATGTAGCCATGTTTGATGATTCACTTGCATTTCAAAAAAAATTAAGATCGAATTGGCAAAAGCATCAAAAAACAACATACTGTCTTTATGGAAGCAAACGACACATGATGGTTGACATTTTCACGTCGCAATCAATGCCATTTTATAAATTTGGAGACATAGTATTTCTTCAAAAAATAGAAAAAGACGAGTTGGTTAAATTTGTCATCAAGAGGTTTAAAGCAACTGGTAAGAAAATAGATAAGGCAAGTGCAGAATTTTTAGTTGATATTGCAGAATGTCATCCCTACTATGTTCAGCAGCTTGCACATTTAGCTTGGTTAAATTCACAAAACGAGTGTGATATTTCCAAAGCTCAATTAGCGCTTGATACACTAACGATGCAACTCGATTTTTTATTTCAGACAATTACCGATGAGCTAAGTAACACACAAGTAAATTTTCTAAAAGCATTGATTGACGGTGTAGAGCAATTTAGCGCAACCGAAACTCTAATAAAGTACCAGATTGGCACTTCGGCAAACATTACAAGAATAAAAAAGAGTTTAGAAAACAGAGAAATTATAGACTTATTCGGAGAAAAAATCACAATGCTGGATCCAATTTATCAATATTGGTTAACGAAGGTTTACTTTGGGAGGAGAAAATAATTACAATTTGGACAAATCAACTCAATAGCAAAATCTAAGCACAAAAAAAAAGAGGCACTCAAACGAATGCCTCTTTCTTTTTTAAACTATGCTTACTTTCTGATAAGTTTCAGATTTGTAACTTCATTGTCGGTAGTAACTCTTACGAAATACATTCCCGGAACAAGATTTTCGAGATCAAGTTCTTCGCTGTAGTCGGAGTTAACACCAATTGTTTTAGCAACAATCTCTTTACCTTGAGCATCAACAAGCACATAAGATATTTCGCCTGTGTAGCCCTTAATTATAAGGTTACTAAGTTCGTTAGCTGGGTTAGGATATAGTCCGATAAATTGTTCAGAACCGGTAATGTCAATATTTTCGCAAATGTCTACCGTTACTGTCATATAATCAATATCGGTACATGTTCCAAGATAAACTGTTACAGAAATTTCGTACTCACCAACTTCAGTCCATGTATTTGTGAATGTATGCTCAGTTGTAGCATCCGACCAAAGAACAGACTCGTAAGTTTCTGTTAACTCATAAGTAAATTCCTCATTAACACAAGCATCAATTGTTGCTGGTAAGTCAACGCTTGGCGCTGGCAATTCAGAAATTGTAACAGCATCAGTAGCTGGGCAATAGAAATTATTTGTTACTTCCACAGTGTAAGTTCCTGCCTCAGTAACTGTTAAAGTCTGACCAACAATTGATCCATTCCACAAGTAAGAAGCAAATCCTTCGCCTGCATCCAATGTATATTCAACATTTTCGCAGATTGAGAAATCATCTCCCAATTCGATTACAGGTGATGGATTAAATAGAACGCTTATCATATCAGTGCCTGAACAGCCATTAACTGTGGTAACAGTAACAT
>JAQVGK010000063.1:0-5567 GCA_028696755.1 Bacteroidales bacterium
GTTACTTCGGCGGGCTCAGCACACCGCCTCTGGACAAAAACGATTTTTGTCAAAGGAATAACTAGCCCGCCGGCTGGCGGGCTTCAACGTCATTAAAACTAAATAAACCACTAAAATTACTCCTTTGTCCAGCGGACATTAACATTTCATCAATGGATTATTTTAAAACAAAAATTCCATTGTTTAAAGCCTTAACTAAACAACATTTATTTGTAATTTGGCATTTGTGATTTGTTATTTGGAGCTTTTCAATATTGTTCATTTTATGGATTTTCACTTTTTCAACCGTCTAGGTTTAATAATTTTAGACATAATTTTTATTAGAATGCGAATTATGTGTAATTTTGCACTGTATGTCGGGATTTTTGAAACGAAATATTAACGGAATTTTGGGAACTATTTTGGTTCACATGCTTATTGTTATTGTGGCAATGGCATTTAAACTAGCACATCCAAAAGTTAATGACGAGGATTTTTTAATTATTGATCCTGAGTTTATGGAAGAAATGCTCGACCAACAAAAGCCTGACGAAGCTACTCAGAAGGAACTCGACGATATCGAAATCGAAAAATATATCAACGAAATAAGAAATATAGGCTCTAATAATAGAATTAAAACCGATTATTCGGAGTTGGAGTCGATGACTGAGGAAGAATTAAAGCAAAAGTATGAGTCCGAATTACTTAAAGAAAAGTATGGAGATGATTACGAAAAAATGAAGAATTCGACTTATGAGGATTATATGAAAGAACAGCCAAAAAATAATTCTCAAAATAACAAACCAAATAATTCGAGCCCATCGGCCGGAAATTATGCTGGTCCTGCCCTAGTTTATGTCGAATTGCAAAATCCAGATAGAGGAAAATCATATATCCACGTTCCTGTTTTTACTTGTAAGGATGGTGGCAAAATTGTTGTCAGCATTACAATAGCAAGTGATGGAAGTGTGAAGACTGCCACTGTAACATCGGCAAAATCGACTGGCGATGCAACTTGTATTAGCAATGCCGCACGTGACGCTGCTCTTAAATCGAAGTTTACTCCTGTTGCTGGTGGTAAAACCGAAACTGGAACTATTACTTATAGTTTTATGCAGCAGTAGGATTATTTTCCGTAAACAAATTTAAGTTTTGATTCGTTTGTTGCCGATTTAAATACAGCGAGATATAAGCCAGCAGAATTAGCATCAAAATACATTTCATGACTTCCAGTTCCTTGAATGTTTTTAGTTAAAACTGCTTTCCCCGATGCATCGAAAACTACGAGACGACCTTTTTCTTCTGTTGAAGTAATTGTTAAGGTAGAATTTTGAGCGTTGTATGTTAACTCAGTCGAATTTGACGATAATTCTGGGGTGTCTTGCCCAGAAACTAAATCAGTAGCTTTAAGAATATACATACCTTTAGTAAAATCGGCCATATAAATCCATGTTCCATCTTCGTAAAGTTGATCAGAAACGCTCAATCCAAATGCATTTCCAGGGATTTGATAATATGCCTCTTCGTACATATCGTCAAAATCATTGATATTTAAAACAACTAGTCCGGCTGAATAATCGGAGACAAAAACATGATTATCTAGAACCTGCAAGTAATCGGCATATCCAGGCGTATAGTAATAGTTTATCTCCGACGGTGCTGCTGGATAAGAAACATCAATAACTCTTAGTCCATAATAATCGGCAACAACATATGCGATATTATCTTTTACCACAACATCGTAGAAATCACCCTCGGTAAAAATACTTCCCACAAAACTTGGAGAAGCAACATTACTAATATCAACAATTATAAGTCCAGCTGTTCCATCTGCAATGTAAGCATAATTTCCCTCAACATAAACTGCTCTACTATATCCGTTAGTATTATAGTAACCAGCTTCGACTGGAGCAGTAGGATTGCTAACATCAATAATTCTCATACCTTCGGTACCATCAGCAACATAAGCATATTGTCCATTAACAAAAACGCCATAGGAATAGCCATCAGAATCATAAAAACCAATTTCGTAAGGACTGTCTGGCCAGTAAACATCAATAATTCGCAGGCCACCTTCATTATTCGCGACAAATGCATAATCGTTACTAACATAAACATCCATTGTATTATCTTCAGTTTCAAAAGACCCAAGTAATGAAGGATTAGATTTGTTACAAATATCGACAACTAGTAATGAATTGTCGGCGCACACATAAGCTATTGTGTCGTTCACAAACACACTGCGAATGATTCCAAAATCAGACATTATGCCTAGTCCCTCGATGTTTAAACTATCGGTGGCCCATTTGGCATTTTCAGTTGGTTGTGCAATAATTACACTGCAAAATAAAATCAGAAATAATGTAATAAATAGATTTTTCATAATTGGTTGTTTGTGCAAATATAGCTATTTGCATAAAATAGAACTTTATAATAGCAAAAAAACTTCTCAAAATTGACAATTATCAATTTTTTCATTTAATTTTACACTTCTAATTAAGACTAATTATGATTCAGGAAAATCTTACTGCGTATTTTGAGAATGCAATTCTAGATAATTGGGATAAGCTATCGCTTCAGGATTATGATAATGGTGGACTTACATTTGGCGAATTAGGTAACCAGATATTGAAATTGCATAGTATGTTTAGAGAGCATGGATTGGTTAAAGGAGATAAAGTCGTTTTAATTGGCAAGAATTCTGCGTATTGGGGTTCTGTATATCTTGCCACAGTAACTTATGGTGCCGTAATAGTCCCACTCCTGCAGGATTTTACAGCAAAGGATATAATATCTCTTACAAATCATTCGGATGCTAAGCTTCTTTTTGCTTCTGAATTTATTTGTCAGAAACTAGATTACAGTAAGTTCGAGAATTTGCAAACCGTATATTACCTCGATGATTTTGGAGTTGCTTACGATTACTCTGCAGAATTTATTGCCTTTAATAAGAATCTTCCAGTAATTACAAAGGACAAATTTAAACTTGAACATATTGACAATTCTGAACTCGCTGCAATTCTATACACATCTGGCACATCTGGATCGCCAAAGGGAGTTATGCTTAATCATAATTCGTTGGCTGCAAATATCAGGTATGCACGAGCAAACATGCCGCTGGAATCGGGTGATAGAATTGTATCATTTCTACCTCTAGCTCACTGTTACGGTGCTGCATTCGAGTTTTTATTCCCGTTTTCAATTGGCTGTACCATAATATTCCTTGGCAAATTACCATCACCACAGGTAATTCTCAAAGCTTTTGGTGAGATAAAACCTCGTTTAATTTTATCTGTACCTTTGGTAATCGAGAAAGTTTATAAAAACAAAATCAAACCATCAATAGACAAGCCTATTCCTAAGTTTTTAATTAAAATTCCAGTTCTAAAACGATTAATTTATAATGAGGTTTTAGCATCTTTAAAAGTTGCTTTTGGTGGCGAATTTAAAGAAATTGTTATTGGTGGTGCCAAGATGAACCGTGAGGTGGAGACTTTCCTACGTGAGATTGGCTTTAACTTTTCAATTGGTTACGGGATGACAGAATGTGGACCTCTTATCGCTTATGATGGATGGAAAACAACTAAAATATATTCGACCGGAAAAGTTGTTGATTGTCTAGAAATAAAAATAGATTCTAAAGAATCGGGTAAAGTTGGCGAAATTATGGTTCGTGGCGAAAATGTAATGCTTGGCTACTATAAAAACCAAGAAGAAACTGATAAGGCTCTCGATTCAGATGGCTGGCTTCATACTGGTGATTTAGGTGTAATTGATAACGATGGATACATCTTTATTAAAGGCCGTAGCAAGAGTATGATTCTTACTGGAACAGGTCAAAATGTTTATCCAGAAGAGATTGAATCAAAATTCAACAATTTTCCATTAGTTAGTGAAGTTGTTGTCGTAAACCGTAACAACTTGATTACAGCGTTGATTTATCCCGATCAAGATAAAATTAAAACATTAAATCTTAAACCAGAGCAAATCGAAAAGGTTATGCTTAATTATCAAAAGCGAGTTAACGAAGACTTACCAGCATATATGCAAGTAAACAAATTTGTAATACGGGACGAAGAGTTTGAGAAAACTCCAAAGAAAAGCATCAAGAGGTTTTTATACGAATAGTTAAATTTATAAATTTTTAAAATTTTGGGTGTAAGACATATTTATACAAACAATTTTCTTATAAATAAAAATGCAAGTGCATTCCCAGTGCACGCCACTTCCTATCTTACACCCATTTTTAATTTTTTTTTATGAAAAAAATAGCAGCCATCTCAATAATTACAATTGCATTATTAGTTAATTCCTATCAAAACATTTGTGCTTCTTCTTTGACGAGAAGCGTTACAATTTCACTACTTACCCAAGACGAAGGAGATGAACTTTACGCCTATTTCGGTCATACAGCCATTCGCGTAAAAGATGATTCGCTAGGTGTTGATCAAGTTTACAATTACGGAACTTTTGATTTTAACACGCCCGATTTTTACACTCGTTTTGTAAAAGGCGATCTCGACTATTGCCTAAGTATCGACAGTTACAATGGATTTGTTTATATGTCGAGGTACAATAACAGAACTATTCGGGAGCAAATTCTTGACTTGAGTTTTGAAGAAAAATACGAAATAGTAATGCTTCTCGAAACCTGCTACAACACATCGGCAAGGTATTACCGCTACGATTTTTTGGATAATAACTGTGCAACAAAAATCAGAGATATTATTTACGACGGAACAAAGGGCAGAATTGATTTTAGCAAAGCAAATTTTGGTGGTAAAACATACAGACAATTGTTACAACCTTTTTTAAAGAAAGATTATTGGATTGATTTTGGACTAAATTTCATCTTAGGTTTAAAAACCGATGAAAAAGCAAATGCTAATCAATACATGTTTTTGCCGATTTATATTCATGATTTTCTTGCAGATTCTGAGTTTGCTGGCGAAAGCACTGTAATTCTGGATGCCTCTCCTCAAAAGAAGGCTGGAATTAACTTTTCATACGTATTCCCATGGATTATTGCAATTGCGTTGTCTTTATTAATTCTATGGAGAAAAACTAGAAAATTCATGCTTTACTTTTTATCATCAATATTTGCATTACTAGGGGTTTTCATATTAGCTCTTGGCTTATACTCAGAACACGAGGCTGTAACAGCAAATCTTAATATGCTGTGGACTTTACCATCATTGTTTGTGTTAATTCTTGGACATACTAAAAAGATTGGCAAATACATCAATTTTGGATACCTAATATTAATGCTACTTCATTTCCTTAACTGGTTCTGGCTCCCACAACAATTATCTACTTCATTTTTACCATGGATGCTTTTAATGACAATGGCATTGGCGTTTAATTTGGAGGTATGGAGATGGGTAAAATGTTGTAAGCGGTCCTTCGACTTACTTCGACACTTAGAGTAGCCTCAGTGCATCGCTTCGCTCAGCACGAGTCGCTTAGGAACCGTAAGCGGTGAGTCGGTGGTCGGTGTTGTTAATGCTAAATCGTGCAGCAAACCTCCTTAGCCTTTTTTGTAAGCAGTAAGCAGTGGTCGGTACGTCGGTAATTCTGCAGATATTAAA
>JAQVGK010000063.1:5577-10907 GCA_028696755.1 Bacteroidales bacterium
TATAAAATACCTGATAAAAAAAGCCAAGACTTAGCAGATACCACTGATTACCGCTTACAAAAGAACCTCAATCTTTTAGCATAATTTTGTAACATTATCCCTCAAAAAGTGGCAACCAAATAAAAACCAACTCGTCATAAGTTCAGAAAAAAAACTACTTATAATGAAAAAAGCTTTACTTCTGTCGGCGACAGCATTTCTACTTTTGTGTGTTTTAACGCTTCATTCTCAATCAAAAAGCGTTCTTTTTATTGGAAATTCTTACACTTACTACAACGATGGATTACCTACAGTTTTTAAAAATCTCGCTCACTCACTTGGTGATGACGTAGAAACAGAAATGAATGCACCAGGCGGTTACACATTTCAATCACATTCCACCAATACCACTACTCTTAATCTAATTTCTAGTCGTGCATGGGATTATGTTGTATTGCAGGAACAAAGTCAAAGGCCATCCTTCCCTCCTTCTCAGGTTGCTACCGAAGTTTATCCTTATGCAAAGATTTTAAGTGATTCAGTTCATAACAACAGCAATTGCACTCAACTTTTATTTTTTATGACATGGGGTTATCTAAATGGAGACGCTTCAAACTGTCCATATTATACTCCGCTTTGCACATATGCAGGAATGCAATGGCGTTTGCGCCAGAGTTATGTAGAGATGGCCGAGGATAATAATGCATGGGCAGTACCATGTGGGATGGCAGTAAAAAGTGTACGCGAAACAAATCCTGAGATTAGTTTATATGCTGGAGATGGTTCTCACCCAAGTATTCATGGGACATATCTGGCAGCTTGCACATTTTACGCATCAATTTTCCATAAATCCCCAGTTGGAGCAAGTTATATATCTTCCGGAATCAGCGAATCGGAAGCCACAATCTTACAAACTGCTGCATGGAACGTTTTTGCCGACAGTCTCGATATTTGGATGATAGACACTACTACTGTTAGAGCAGATTTCGAACCTGTGTTTCTTACAAAATCAGTACAAGCACAATTTGAAAATTATTCGGAAAATGCTGATTCTTGCTTATGGGTTTTTGGCGATGCTACCGAGGCTTGGCAGTATCCATATTCGGGGACTAATTACGAAATGATGTATCACACCTACCCTGCTGAGGCCGAATACGACATCTGTCTCACAGCTTATAAGGGTTGCAATTTTAAAAAGACATGCAAAACCAGATATATTTTTATTTCAGAGACTTCTGCAAATGAAAATGCTGAGATAGTATCGTACCCAAATCCAGTTACAGATGGCATATTAAAAATCGAAAATGCAGAAGGAAAAGTTTGCAAAGTATTTGATCAGACTGGGCGCGTTGTGGCAGAATTAAGTGTAATAAATAATCAGGTAGATTTATCTGAACTTGCTGCCGGCACCTATTCATTACAAGTTGAATCAAAAATATTTAAGATAATCGTGTTTTAGTTTTGAGGTAATATCTGTATGAGGCAGATGAGAAGCTCCCGTCATTAACTCGAGGATAATGGCGGGAGTATTTTTTTACTATCACAGCTATAAGACAAAAAAAAATCACGAGATTTTACCCGTGATTTTCTTTACATCATATTAATAAATTTTACTCAACAACCCATGTACTTCCGCTATTGAACAAATCGTCCATATTCTTAATGCTTGATTTTGAACGTACTTCTGCAATTTGTTCTTCAACAAGCTGGTCGTAAGGTTTATCTTCAACAGCGCGAATTATACCAAACACCATTGGAAAATCAGGAAGTTTTAATCCAGCTAGGATATTATGTAAGCTTGGATCTTCTTCTTTTGCATCGTGAACGAGAATATCTTTTTCGGCAACACCATTTTCGCCAATTGTTGCAACTTTAACTTTAAATCCGTCAATAACAAGACCTTTGTTTTTATCTTTACCGAAAATCATTGGTTTACCATGTTCTACCCACAATTGGTTATCATCGCGAGTTTCTTTGTCGGTAATTTTGTTGTGTGCACCATTATTAAAGATTACACAGTTTTGAAGAATTTCGATAATTGATGTTCCTTTATGTCCATCGGCAGCTTTAAAAATCTCGACCGATTCTTTTACATTTACATCAATAGTTCTTGCAAAAAACTTACCTCCCGAACCAATTGTTAATTGACCAGCGTTAAAAGGTTTTTCAACAGTTCCGTAAGGAGATGATTTTGTTACCTGTCCAAATTTTGACAAAGGAGAATACTGACCTTTTGTAAGGCCATAAATCTCATTGTTAAAAAGTAGAACATTGATATCGATATTTCTACGCACTTCGTGAATAAAGTGATTTCCACCAATTGCAAGAGCATCGCCATCACCAGTTATTTGCCAAACGCTGAGTTTAGGATTTGCAACCTTAACTCCAGAAGCCAATACCGCAGCGCGACCGTGAATACCGTGAAAACCGTAGTTATTCATATAATATGGAAAACGCGATGAGCAACCGATTCCAGAGATAATTGCATAATCTTCTTTTTCGTGATCAAGCTCAGAAAAAGCTTTTTGCACTGATGCCAATACCGAGAAATCGCCACAACCTGGGCACCATCTAACTTCCTGACCGCTTTTAAAATCTTTGGGTGTATATTTTGTTTCTGCCATGATATTAACCCTCCATTACATTAGTTATTTTTTCTTTTAAATCTGCCACTGCAAAAGGCAATCCCATTACCTTATTAAACTGTAGGTATTCGTATTTTGGGAAATTCATTCTTAAATAATTTGCAAATTGTCCAAGATTTAGTTCACAAACCAAAATTTTCTTGTACTTTTCCAAAATCTCCTCAGTATTGCGTGGCAATGGATATATGTAATTAAAGTGAGCATGAGCAACTTTCTTACCTTCTTTTCTTAATTCCGAAACAGCGGTAGTTAAGTGACCATAAGTTGAGCCCCAACCAATTACTAAAATGTCGGCATCGATATCACCTTCAACAGTTTGTTCTGGGAAGAAATTCTTAAGATTCTGAACTTTCTTATCGCGAAGGTGAGTCATTCTCTCATGGTTTGCTGGAACGTAAGAAACTGTTCCAGTAACATCCATTTTCTCGAGACCTCCAATTCTATGTTCGTATCCTCGCATTCCCGGAATTGCCCATGATCTCACGAAATTATCATCACGTTGATAAGGTAAATATTCTTCAACATCTTGAGATACAAATTTTGATACAATTTTTGGCATGTCTTTCATTGCAGGAACTTTCATTGGCTCTGTTCCATTTGCTAAATAACTATCAGTTAAAAGCATTACTGGAGTCATGTGTTCTAAGGCAAATTTTGATGCCATATATGCATAATGAAGGCAGTTTGATGGCGAACTTGCAGCAATTACTGGGACAGGACTTTCGCCATTACGTCCAGCTAATGCTTGAAATAAATCAGACTGTTCAGTTTTGGTAGGCAAACCAGTTGAAGGGCCACCACGTTGTACGTCAACAATAACGAGTGGTAATTCGGTAATAACAGCTAATCCGATTGCTTCAGATTTTAATGCAAGGCCTGGTCCCGATGTTGATGTAGCAGCAAAATTTCCTGCAAATGCAGCACCGATAGATGTTACAATACCACCAATTTCATCTTCTGCCTGAAAAACCTTAGCTCCAACGTCCTTACGTTCTGCAATCTCTTGCAAAATTTCGGATGCAGGGGTAATAGGATAAGAACCAAGGAAAAATGGTAGATTTGCTTTCTCTGCAGCAGCGAGCAAGCCCCATGCAGTTGCAACATTACCGCTAATATTTCTGTATTTTCCTTTTAATGTTGTTTCGTGACAAATTCGGAACGAAGGAATAGCCTGAATAGCTGATGCATAGCTAGCTCCACCTTGTAAAACCTTTTTGTTTGCTTCGATTAATTCAGGTTTTTTCTTAAATTTCTTTTCGAAAAACTCTTCGGTGTACTTTAAAGGAAAACCAAATAATTTATAAACGATACCAAGAGCAAACATATTTTTACTCTTCATCACTGTTTTGATATCCAAATCGGTATCTTTCAAACTTTCTTTGGTCATCGACGAAATTGGCGACTCAATCAGATTGTAGTTTTGACGCAAATTCTGTAATGTATCTTCCTTAAAGCCAGCTTTATTAAGATTTGCCTCACTAAATGTATCGATATCAGCAATTATAGTTCCACCATATTTGATAGAATTTATATTTGCCATAATTGCTGCTGGATTCAAAGCTACCAAAACATCGCACTTATCTCCAGGAGTGTGGATGTTTTTGCCAAAATGCAACTGAAATCCTGACACACCGCCCACAGTGCCTTGAGGAGCACGAATTTCGGCAGGATAATCAGGAAAAGTAGCAACTTCTTCTCCAAGTAATGCAGTGGTATTGGTCAACTGAGTTCCTGTCAGCTGAATGCCGTCTCCCGAATCTCCGGCAAATTTTATAACCACATTTTCAAGGTCAATAATTTGTTTACCCATATAGTTTTTGTTTCTGATTAAATTTATTTTGATTTTTTATTGTTCCACATCTTTCATGGTTAGTTGAATTCTTTTGCGAGCAATGTCAATCTCAACAACTTTTACTTTTACATGCTGGTGTAGTTTTAATACTTCGTTAGGCGATGTAATAAATCTATTAGTAATTTGAGAGATATGCACTAAGCCATTTTCTTTAATTCCAAAATCGACAAATGCTCCAAAATTGGTAATATTTGTAACGATTCCAGGATATATCATACCAAGCTGAACGTCCTCAATCTTATAAATTGATTTATCAAACTCGAGCACTTTAATCCCTTGACGGGGGTCACGACCGGGTTTTTCCAATTCTTTTACGATATCATTCAAACTTGGTAATCCTAAATCTTCGTTCACATATTTATTAAGGTCGATTTCTTTTAGTAATGCAGGTGCTGCAATTAAATCATTTACGTTTTTGCCAGCATCCTTAGCCATTTTCTCAACAACAGGATAAGCCTCTGGGTGAACTGCTGTGTTGTCGAGGGGGTTTTTTGCATCTGGGATTCTCAAAAAGCCAGCACATTGCTCAAATGCTTTAGCTCCAAGTCGAGGAACTTTTAATAGATCTTTTCTGCTACTAAACGCTCCATTTTCTTTTCTATGCTCAACAATATTCTGGGCTAAAACTGGTCCAAGTCCCGAAACATAGGTTAATAAATGTTTACTTGCAGTGTTTAGATTCACCCCTACACTATTTACAGCAGATTCGACAACCCTGTCGAGGCTATCCTTTAGTAATTTTTGATCTACATCGTGCTGATACTGACCAACACCAATAGCTTTTGGATCAATTTTTACCAGCTCGGCCAGTGGATCCATCAATCGACGAGCAATAGAAACCGCTCCACGAACGG
>JAQVGK010000588.1 GCA_028696755.1 Bacteroidales bacterium
ATAATTTTGGACTAAGAGCTGGCAGAGGTAGTGGTTTCACTATGCCCAAAAGACAATTTATTGGAGAAAGCGACGAGCTTAACCAAATTATTAAAGCAGAAATTGATAATAAACTTAATCAAATATTTAACAAATGAAAAAACAACTCTATTTAGACATTGTAAATCGCTTGAAAACGATTTTAAATGAAGATGAAACGACATTGTTTAAGCATTTCGACTTATTCAATAGGCAAGTTGAGTTCCTAGAACAAGAAACACCTTTTGAGTTCCCTGCAGTGTTTATCGAATTTGTTCCTCATCAATGGCAAACTATGCAGATGAAACAACAGCAATCGGATATTGTTGTAAGGATTCATATAGTAACGCAATGGTTTGCTCAAACGGCTGATTATTCACCTCTTAGCAGTCAATCTCTTGACTATTTAGACCTACCTGGTAGAGTTCTTATTGCGATGCAATCAAAAGATGCCACACAATCAAATTCATTTATGAGAGTTAGGAGTGTGCCTAATCATAATCATGTTGGCTTGCTTGATAATATTGAAGAATATCAATGTAGAATTTTTGACAACACTGCCATAAAGCAATTAACACCCGTAACTCCCGACATCAATATTAACAATAGCATTCAACCTGTAAGTTGCGAAATACAAACAGCTCAACAATTGCTAAAAATCAACGGAGAATCGCTATTTGACACAAACCTAAAAAATTTCAACTGGCTAAACACTACCAAACAAAAAATCAGAGAAGAGATAATCAAAAAAGGTGTTGCAATTGGCGATGATGTTAAATTTAGAGAATATGCCGATAAAATTGCTGAGATAACATGCCCTGATGCTAATTATGAAATAAAATGGGAAGATGATGATGAGTTGATTGAGCAGGGAACCATCGCAAGTGGAGCCAGCAAAACAATACAAGTATTGAAACCAACACCACCAATTTATAATATAGCAAGCAATCCTTATGTGCATTACGATGCGGATAGTGAAGGCAACACCAATTCATTATGGAATGACATAAGTGGCAACAACAAACATCTAACTCAACCACTAATTACCAACCAGCCAGTTCTAACAGATAATCAAATTGACGGCAATAAGGGTTATGTGTTTAACGGTAATAAGTGGCTTAGAGCAATATTTAATCAAGAATTGGCACAGCCAACTACCATTTTTGTTGTCTGGAAAGCTAATTCTAACGGTACTTGCTTTGATGGAATTGATATAGCAAATAGACATTCAATAATTGCCTATTTTAACACAATTAGAATGTATGGTAGTACTAGTTTTATTTCATTTGAAAAAACAATACCCTTCTCAACTCAATTAAGCATTTGCAAATTTAGAAGCGCAGGATCTAGTTTAGACGAAAATCAAGTACTTAAATTATACGGAGCTCCTGGTAACAATAAATTAACAGGAATATCTATTGGAGCTCTTTACAATGATTCAGTAACCCTTAATGGCATGATTTCCAAATTTATATTATACAATCGTGCTTTGAGTTGGGAAGAGGAATACAACACAGCAATGCACATTAAACAAAAATACCCATCATTATGGACATAAAATACATTATATTTAATTCGGAAAGCGAAGCAAATGCGAGAAATTTGCTTGCATGGGAAACACTGCAACCCACAATTAATGATCCTAACACAACAGGATATGCTTTGATAAAGAAACACCCCACTGCAGACAAATGGGCATTACCAATAACTGATTTTGAACACTTATTTACTGAAGATGAAATAAGTAATGCCGCAATCCTTGACGACACATGGGATGCTATTGAAGAAGAAATCACTTAAATTCTTCTACAATAACTGTCCAGTTACCATTTGCAGAACCAACTTGAAGATAATAATTGCCTTTAAGAAGGTGGCTTAAATTACTTTCACCTTTTTCTGTTCCTTCTAACATAACTTCTGGGAACCCCCCTTGCCTATTAATATCATCACCTTCTTTAACTACATAAACAGCTAACATTCCAAAATCATCAGATTTAAAATCATACCTTAACCTAGCCTTGCCTCCAGAATACTTAAAAGTATTTGACTTTTTATCACCATTGCCACTTATTCTAACTAGTTCTACATATTTCCTACTTTTTGCTTGTTTTTCTGTTTTAGTATCTTTAGTAGTGGTAATTGTATCATTATTATCTCCACTTACTGATGCAATTACAATAATTGATATTATAATTGTCCAAATTATTTTCCAAGATTTTAATATTGTATTTGATTTCCAAAGAGCATACAAACCCAAAGGGAAAATTAATATACAAAGCATAAAAACAATTAATTTGTTATCATACCATTTTTTTTTATTTTCTTCCATAAATTTATTTTTTTTTAATGCTGCAAATATACTCTTTTTTTTATAAATGTTATTTTTAATTAGCATTTTTTACTTTTTTTTGCAAAAAAAGCACACACTAACAGCCAACAGATGTAATTAAAACATACATCTGTTTTGGTTTTAGTGTTAATTTTACTCATATCTTTACCAATAAAATAAACATCAATTCTATATCTTTATCTGTTTTATACATTTTTCTGT
>JAQVGK010000589.1 GCA_028696755.1 Bacteroidales bacterium
GAGCGATGCGGTGAGCGCAGTCGAACCGTGCCTAAAGTGTCTAAAGTGTCTAAAGTTTAAAAATTCTCTATGGTTTTTTTTCGTTAGGTTAGTGCTGAGCTGAGGTTGGTGCGGTGCATTAGCTTGACTAAGACTCGAACCATCGAAGGCACATTTTAATCCATATAGAATTTTGTTTAATCTAATTTGACTACAGAACGACCTTAACAAAATCATTTGTGTGCGGTTGTCGGTTCGCTGGTAGGTTTATGTTAAAAACAATAAATGGAATTGTATTTTATTATGGCATTATGTTATCAATAAAAAAATCAAATTATTTTCTCTAATTTTGAATCGTGAAAAATTTTGCTAAAATATTATATCCATCAATAATCATCGTCAGTTTTTTGCTGGCATCATGCAACACATATCGTAGTTTGGATTCAGCTTTGGCAAATCCAGATAGAGTAGAAAAATTGAAAATAAGTTACAAATCTATTGATAGCCTGCCACCCGAAATTGCAAATCTAAAAAACTTAAAAAGCCTGACACTGTTCAAAAACAAATTAACATATTTACCTCCCGAAATTGGTGAATTAAAAAATCTTGAGGAACTTGTTATTAGCAGCAACAGACTTAAAACGATTCCACCTGAAATAGGGAATTTGCCAAATTTAAAAAAGCTATCTCTCAAGAATAATCAACTGGAAACTTTGCCTGATGAAATATGCAATCTTGAAAATATGGAACTGTTATATCTCGAACATAACAAGCTTGCTTATTTGCCTCAACATTTTAGTGATCTAAAGAATTTGCAACACTTATATTTAAACTACAATAAATTGCAATATTTGCCACCGAACTTTACTTTGCTAAACAATCTAAGATTTCTTGGTCTGTCGAAGAACCATATAATTGAATTACCCGAAAATTTTGGAGAATTAAGTTCATTAGTAGAATTAAATCTTTACAAAGCTGGAAGCGTTCTTAATATTCCCGAATCGATTTACCTTTGTCGTGCTCTCGAAGTTTTGTATGTTGACGAATCTGTTGTTCTGCCCTACTCAATTTATAGCGGCAATCCTCGTTTGATTATTGTTGTTGGAGAAAAACAAGGCATGAATTGAAAAGTTCAATGCTCATATTTCAAAAAAAACACCTAACTTGCATTAAATTTTTAATTGATCATGACATGAAAAGAGTTTTTTCTATTTCTTTATCCTTAATCATCGGAATATCAATGTATGGGCAATTTGAGAAAGCAATTCCAATCATTAAAAACATTAACGATCAGGCAATAAATCAACCAGAACCCATCTTCAATTTTAATTCTGGCAACCATGAATCCTCTCCTATTCAGGCTATTGATAGACAAAAATATCATATAGACAGATTAAATTTTTCGAATTTTTCACGTAGCAGCGACACCCTCTATATTGGTCTTAGTATTGGTGATTCTCTGTACTTTACTGGTGATTACAGTTACGATGGAACTATTGCAGTTCTTGGTGATGGAAAATTAGTTTTTGAAAATTGCGAAGCACTAATAAATGGCGATCTAGTTGTTTATGGAGATGATGCAAAAGTTTGGATAATAAACTCTACAATGCATTTCCCACAAAGTTTTATTTATCAACGCGCATTAATCGCCGCAGGAAATGCTGAAGTGAATATTACAAACTCAACATTGGATTATTATGGACTTTCGCACGACCTGGTTGTAACTGGAGATGCAGTAATAAACTGGACTGATGTCACAAATGTCGGTTTTACAACTTGTGGTCTATCGGCAAATGCAACTGTAAACATTGATGGCACTAATCAAGCAGGTGAATATGTAATGACCAATAGTTCTAATCTTAATTTTAATAATGCAACCACAATTTTACTTTGGCATCATGTTCCAGATACTGCATCGTTAAGTTACACTTTTGAGGATGGAGCAGCAATTAGTTCAACAAACTTTAATAGCTCAAGTCCAGGAGTAAGTGGAATATATTATTCGTATAACCTCGAAAACTGCAACGATGTAATGTGGGGACTTATGCCCGAAGCTGGAAGTGAATTAACAATAAGCGATTCGCAAATAAGAACAATTGGTGTATGGTTCAAAGATTTACCCGATTATCAGGTATCAGGATTAGTAAATAATTCGAACTACAGCGATTTTACAGCTCCCTTGAGCAGTCATAACATACGTCTTATCAATTCATTTGTAAAAACTTGGAGTCTTTACATGTTCGATAATACAGAAGGAAATGCTTCGAATTGCATTTTGGGTGAGATTGGTACAATGGCAGATGGAATATGCACTGCCGAAAACTGTTTGATAGATGGTTCGGGTGGTTATTTGTTTGCAACAGATAATAGCATGATGACGAGCGGCTTCTCTTATTTAAACTGCAATTTTCAGTCAAGTGGAAATGCATTTGGCATTATGGCGTACGGAGGTCAAAACTCTGGACGCTGCATTGCCTTCGAGAAATCTATCATGATTATTATTCAAGCAAATCTTGTTGAAGAGCCACAATTTCAAGACGATGCAATGCTTTGGTTTCTAAAACTCGAAACTGCATCACAAGTGTATAGC
>JAQVGK010000590.1 GCA_028696755.1 Bacteroidales bacterium
AAGTAATACCCCAACAAATTTGTAAATATGCAGGCGGTTTACGTATAGTAATTTTGCCGTCCAATATTTTAACGGTTCTTTTAGGGTTCTGAGAAATTGCCGCCAAAGTATACGTGGCAGAATCGGCAGAATTAATAAAATAAATACCCACAATAATAAGCCCTAACCACGCCAAAAAAGACGAATTAAAAAGCCCCAGACAAATTTTATACAAAACATTACCCGCCTCACGGTGAGTAAATACGCTACTTACGATATGCTGTGTATTTTGCAGATAAATTGCAGCCTCGCCCATCAATGTAAAAGCCACAATACTGTATATACTTGGGATTAACAGCATTCCAAACACAAGCTGCCTTATAGTTCTGCCTCTTGAAATCATTGCAACGAATATTCCTACAAAAGGCGCCCAAGCTGTCCACCACGCCCAATATTTAATAGTCCAGGTATTTAAAAAATTATTATCTTTAAAAGGCAACGCCCCTATGCTCATTTGGTGAATATGCAAAATATATTTAGGCAAAGCTTTTACAAGCGGTAAAAGAAAATGCCGGGCAGGCACGGCAAAAGCTATAAAGCCCAATAAAACAAAGCTCAGCACCATACTTATATTACTCAAAACTTTAATACCTTTGCTTAACCCCCTTAAAGAAGAAATCATATAACACAGTGTAATAAACAAAATTATTATTATTTTTACGCCCAAAGAAGGTTGAATATTGAGCAGCGTATGCAAACCGCCCTCAAACTGCGCAACCCCGAAACCAAAAGATGCTACAACACCAAACAATATCGCAAGGGTCGTAATATTGTTTACTATTGATTTTACTACTTTTTTGACGGGATGGTTTTCATTATTATCGCTAAATAAAAACGAGCCGAAATGTATTCCCTTTTGCAAATTCATACTGAAAAAAGCAATAAGAAGCGTCGTCAGACCATAAATTGCCCATGGATGAAAACACCAGTGAAAAAACACCATCTGAAACGAATTAATTTCATTTTGCGTAGGAGTATGAGTTCCCTGCAAAAACGGGTTGAGATAATACATCAAAGGCTCTGCACCACCCCAGAAAAATATCCCTACGCCCATACCTGCACAAAACAGCATTGAAAACCACGAAAACATTGTATAATCAGGTTTTGCGTCTTTGCCTCCGAGTTTTATTTTGCCCAAAGGTGATATGCCAATCAGCACAAACAAAATCAACGCAAGATAAATAAACCATAAATAAAAATCTCCAAAAATTTTAAACAGAATTTTATTTAAATAATCCACATAATACAAAAACTCGGATGGGTTTAAAACACACATAACAAGAATAATTAGTGTGATAATGCTTGCTATGATGTAATTTTTAGGTAATCTTTTAATATATTTAATCATGATATTTTTATTTTAAACTCTAAATCGGCTATATGTATTGGATGTGTATAACTTGTGTTGTCTATAATTCAAATTTTTCGAAAAATTCACTCTGTCGTACTCTAAAGGTATAGAAGTACATATATGCAAAGTAGGCTTTTGACAGCATTGTGTATCAAGCTCTTTTCTTTTAAAAGTCTTTTTTGACAATTTGGGCGCAATAACTCCGCTCCAAAGGCAAAAAGAAGTAGTAGCTATAATTTCGGGAGCTATCATTTTTATATTTTTAGATAATTTTTTTATTGCAGGTGATTTAAAAGCTTTCAACGCCCCGTACAAAGCACCGAAATATATCCCCGTTCCTACAAAATAAGAGGCAAAATCTCTAAAAAACAGCTCTTTTCTCAAGCTTGGTTTTTTATCTTTATCTTCTACAAACCTCAACAGTGGAATTAGTGTTAACGGTAAACCCCATCCTACTGTTCTTATAGCTAAAAGTCTTTTTGACTCGTTACTAAGTTTTTTGATACCTGTTAAAATACTCATAAAGTTTCAAAAAAACCGAAACGGCTTTTATCCTTTTCCAGCTTGATTTTTAGTACATAAATAACATTATCGCGTAATCAGGATAATATTTCAAGGCGAATGCAAAGCACAAAAGCAAACAAAATCGAGCTATTCCAGACTATTATTTTAATAGCCAAAATGTAAATTTATATTAATTCCCCTTATAATCCTATGTAAAATAGTTGTTAAATTTTTGGATGATTGGCAAATAAAGAGTAGAATTAAATAAAACAATCTCGGGAGATATTAATGAACAGCGAATTTTTTTATTCAAAAAACGATACAGTAACTTCTAATTCAAAATCAAGCATAATAAAAGAACGACTCAGCCTTGTAAGCTCACACATGTACAAACAATATTGCGAACATTTGGAATCGGCAAAAAATACCAACAAAGTTTTTTCCGACATATTAAAAATCATGGAAGAAGTAGTCGATACAATGAAGAAAAATTTTGAAGAAAAAGGGATAAATCCTAATAACATAAGCTGCACAATAGATGCCGACAAATCGGTCGGGATTTTAAACATACTTTGGCACAGCATAAGCTTTACCACCCGTGGCAATACCAAGCCGCAAGCCCTTTACAGAAGCGACAATGCACCGATGTTTTGCGGCAGAATTATCGCTCTTAA
>JAQVGK010000591.1 GCA_028696755.1 Bacteroidales bacterium
TATAGAAATATTTCTTGGTATTCTATTTTTTCTTACTGTAGGGAGCAAATTCTTTGTCGTTACGTCCCGGAATGGTGTCGAAAAGATTTTCGATATTGTAAAAAACAATGCATCCTGCTTTGTACTGTTTTGCCTCTTGAGCTTGAGAAACAAAGATAAAACCGGTTAAAAACAAAACCGCCAGAAATAAATTCTTCATAATCAAAATTTTAATAATAATCCTTGCCAAAGATAACACCAATATTGATTTGTTTTGCAAGCAAGCGAAATATTTTGATAGGTTTTAGTGAAGAATGCCTGAGACAAACACTTATTCTGACAGAACAAACACTTTTAAATAAGATTTTTTAAGTGATTTCGCTACACTTAATTGCTATTTGAACAGTTATCCAATTTTACAATGTTGTTATCTGCGAATAATCTGAATAAAATTTGAGTAAAGTTTCGAACTGTTTTTTATGCCACACAAATTTTTACGAACGGCCTATAGCCTATCTTCGATAAAAGCAGCACTGGCAGCAAATAGCAACAAAGTTTATTTTGAAATGCTTAAGCTCCACGTGAAATATTTAGTTTATTAGTAAAAACTAGAGCCAATTGCGAGAACATACAACCTTTTTGAGTAAATTTTATTAACGCGAATTAGCGAATTTAGGTTAAGAAAATCAACGCTGTTGATTTTTTAACCGTTCGTGTTAATTACCTTCGGTGAGGGCTGAAGCCGTTTGTAGTAGGGCGTCAGCAAAATTCGTCAATTCGCGTTCATTTTAATAAGGCGTCAGCAAAAATGCTAAAGTTAATTTGAATAATTATATTCGATTTCTTATTAGGTAGAGTTTATCATTTGTAAAATTGTCTCGTAATCAGCCAGTTTTGCAATTCTATCCTTGGTATTCTGATAAAAAAGTCAAACATTTAATAAATATTTTCTATGAAATAATATTTCATAGAACCATTTTATATTTGCTTGATTTTTTAAAATAAGGTATTATTTCCCACAATTTACTCTTGCTTTTAAATCTTCTTTTGTATCTTTACTGCACAAATTAATCACAATAAACCATACAATGCTTGTAAAAACTTTTGGATCGGCGGTTGACGGGATAAATGCGAATACCATAACTATTGAGGTAAACATTTCGCAGGGAATAAATTTTTATTTGGTTGGATTGGCCGATTCGGCTGTTAAGGAAAGTCAGCAACGAATGATTAGCGCCTTAACAACCAATGGTTATAAATGGCCAGGGAAAAAAATTGTAATTAATATGGCGCCTGCCGATGTGCGCAAAGAAGGTTCTGCATATGATCTTCCGATTGCTACAGGAGTTTTGGCCGCATCCGAACAAATTAGTTCAACTTATCTCGAAGATTACATTATTATGGGCGAACTTTCGCTTGATGGAAATGTAAATCCAATAAAAGGTGCTCTGCCAATTGCAATAAATGCACGCGATGGTGGTTTTAAAGGAGTTATTCTGCCAGTTGAAAACACTCTTGAAGCTGCGGTAGTTGAAGGAATTGAAGTTTATGGAGTAAAAAACATTAAGGAACTTATAGGTTTTCTCAATGGCGACAGCTCTTTGGAGCGTGTCGTAATAGATCTCGAAGCTGAATTTAACAAGGGAATCGAAGAAATTGAAATAGATTTCGCCGACGTTAAAGGTCAAGAAAATGTAAAACGTGCTCTGGAAATTGCTGCAGCTGGTGGTCACAATATTATTCTGATTGGTCCTCCAGGATCGGGAAAAACCATGCTTGCAAAACGAATTCCTGGAATTTTGCCTCCATTAAGTCTCGACGAAGCTATTGAAACCACAAAGATACATTCGGTCGCTGGAAAAACCGAAGCAAATCGATCACTGCTGCTGCAGCGCCCATTTCGATCGCCTCATCATACAATATCTGATGTGGCTTTGGTCGGCGGTGGCACATACCCACAGCAAGGCGAGATTTCCTTAGCACATAATGGCGTTTTATTCTTGGACGAACTGCCCGAATTTAAACGTACTGTTTTAGAAGTAATGCGTCAGCCGCTCGAAGACAGGGTTGTAACAATTTCTCGTGCAAAGTTTACAGTTGAATATCCTGCCAGTTTAATGCTTATTGCAGCAATGAATCCTTGTCCTTGCGGCTATTATAATCACCCCGAAAAGGAATGTATGTGTTCGCCAAATTCGATTCAAAAATACATGAACAGAATCTCGGGACCACTACTCGACCGTATCGATATTCATCTAGAAGTTACTCCAGTAAGTTTCGACAAGTTAGCAGAGGTAAAACCAGCTGAAAAAAGCTCAGAAATTCAAAAACGGGTTGTTGTAGCAAGAAAAGTCCAGAACGAAAGGTTTAAAAAACGTAAAAATGTGTATTGTAATGCTCAGATGAACTCAAAAATGATAAAGGAATTCTGCAAACTTGACGATACTTGCCTTGGATTACTAAAAAATGCTATGGAAAAACTTGATTTGTCGGCCAGAGCATACGACAGAATCATTAAACTTTCGAGAACAATTGCCGATCTAGAAGCTTGCGAGAACATTCAACCATCTCACATTGCCGAAGCAATT
>JAQVGK010000064.1 GCA_028696755.1 Bacteroidales bacterium
AAAGTTCTGGTAATCGTTTTCGCTTAAACTTACAACTGCTTCTACTACATTGTCGTTAACGATGTATGAGTTTCCTCCATACGAAATAAAGTAATCTCCATCCTCGCTATCAACATTCGCGACAATACTTAACACATCGCCAGTGCTTTGCGCCGTACCTATTAATATATGCACGTTCTGAGCCGACGAAATGTCGTTAATTTTAAACATCACCGATAATATCTCGGCATCATCTTCTAATGGCAAGCCTGTAACAGTATCTGTTAGCATGACTGGCGACACGGCAATGTCGGTAATTTGAATGCTGTTCTGCGAAAACAGAACGCCTGCAAATAAAAACATTACAATCAAAATCAGGATTGGTTTTTTCATAGTATAGATTTTGTTTTTAATAACTGCGATAAATGTAATACAAAAAAAAAAAACCAGACTACGAAAAATTTTGGATAGTTGTTAACAAAATGACCAAATTAATTCTTCATAGATTTATAGCAAAAGAACTGTGCTAAATATTTAGAGATTTTTATTGGCTGAGCCTTACAAATACAGAAGAAACATTCAAAGAGAAAAATATTTTTATAAATTGCTAGAAATTTAAAAATTGGCAAGTAATTAACAATGTACAAATAGTTGTTGTTAATAATGGACTAGATAGATTGTAAATTCCAAATTTCAAATTACAAATCACAACGGCTTTAGCCCTCATGAGCTTGCGAACGGCGCAGCCATCGACGAAGTCAATAAATTACAAATCCCAAACTTAGCAGTAATAGTTGTAATTTACTTGCGTGAGGGCTGCGCCGTTGTAATTTGTTTTTTGTGATTTCAAATTTGATATTGTTTAGGATTTAGAAATTAGATTTTAGTGCTTGAAACAACATTTATTCTCCTAGCAACTCCTTTTGATGTTACAATTTTCTTACAGAACTACACACTACCAACGAACTAGATACTTAAATATTAAATTTTTACGTTTTCACTCTAAATTATTTAACTTTGTAAAAAATTATTAATATGGGATTCGGAAGCTTTTTCAAACTACCACAATACAATGTTTTCGATTATAAGCCTCGCTTTTATGATCCGGATAAGGAACGTAGAAGAGAAATGCTTAATGATTTGCGTAAAGCTCAAGGTAAGGATGCTTATGGAGAAGAAAACGACTCGTCAAAACCCGGAGCAAACATCAAAGGGAGTTTTCGTCCAAAGATGCCACGAAAAGCATACAGCAAAAGAAATTCGTCGATACGCGTAATTGCTATCGCTATTACTTTGGCTTTTGTTGCTTATCTTGTTTTTGTTGCTGATTTTACACCACTAGTTAAACTTTTTGCGAAATAATGTCGGATATAATTAAATTGCTGTCGGATGCGGTTGCGAACCAGATTGCTGCGGGAGAAGTTATTCAGCGCCCTGCGTCGGTAGTTAAAGAGCTGGTCGAAAATGCCCTCGATGCTGGTGCTACCGAAATAAAAATCGCTATTAAGGATGCTGGCCGTACTTTAATTCAAATTAGCGATAACGGCAAAGGTATGTCGCCAACCGACGCCAGAATGGCTTTTGAACGACATGCTACATCTAAAATTTCTAAAGCCGACGACCTTTTTGCAATTCGTACAATGGGATTTCGTGGCGAAGCTCTGGCTTCTATTGCTGCCGTTGCATCGGTCGAACTACGCACTCGTCGCAGCGAAGATAGTCTAGGAACTCTTATCCACATTTCGGGAAGCAAAGTTGAATCTCAGGAACCAGTAAATTGTCCGCAAGGAGCTAATTTCGTTATTAAAAATTTGTTTTATAACGTTCCGGCTCGTCGCAAATTTTTAAAAAGCGATGCAGTTGAGTATAAACATATTTTGTCCGAAATCCACCGTATTGTGCTGTCGAACCCAGGCATTGCATTTAATGTTATGTTCGATAATAGCAGCGAAATGGTTCTCAGTTCCGAAAATCTGCGACAGCGAATCGTAAATGTGTTTGGAAAAAACCTAAATCAGCATTTAGTCTCGGTGAGCAGCGAAACATCTATCGTTACCATAAAAGGTTTTATTGCAAAGCCTGAAAGATCTAAAAAATCAACTGCCGAGCAGTTTTTCTTCGTTAACAACAGGTATATGATTCACCCTTATTTTAGAAAAGCTGTAGCTATGGCTTACGAAAAGCTTATTCCAGAAGGTGAACATCCCTCGTTCTTTATTTATTTCGACATCAACCCATCAGCAATCGACATAAACATTCATCCTACAAAAACAGAAATTAAGTTTGAGGACGAACAGGCAATTTTTCAGATACTGAACGCTACTGTAAAAGAGGCTCTTGGAAAGTTTAACATTGTTCCGGGACTTGATTTTGAGGAAAATATCACTCGTGATATGCACCTTACATCAACTACTACTGTTAAACCACCGATGATTACCATAAATCCCGATTACAATCCATTCGATTCGGGTAAAAAGCCTGCAAATACTCCACCTTCAACCTCAGTTCCAAAAAATTGGCAGTCGCTATACGATTCGAATTCGCAAAAAAGCAGGGATGATTTTTTTCTGCCTTCGCAAGAAATTTATTCTCAGCCTCAAACTCTAATTCCAGAAACAGAATCGAACGATTTGCAGCATACAAAAAGTGTTTTCTTTCAACTTAAGAATAAATATATTTTGACTTCGGGCAAGTCGGGGATGATAATTTTTGACCAAAAGAGGGCGCACGAGAGAATTCTTTTTGAGAAATTTCTTGGTTTGCTCGAAACTCGTCGTGGAGTTAGTCAAAAATCACTTTTCCCAGTTATTTATGAGCCAAATCCAGGGGATAGGGCGGTGCTTGTTGAGATAATGACCGAGCTGAACAATATAGGCTTCGAAATTGTTATGTCGGGCAAGGATAAGTTCGAAATACGAGGCGTTCCGGGCGATCTTACTGATATCGATCCGCTTAAGACGATAGAACAAATGGTTTATACGCTGAGCGAAATATCTGGATCGGCACAATTGGTGTTAAACGAGAAAATTGCTCTCTCGCTAGCTAAAACCGCCGCCTTTAAAGTGGGTAAAATTCTTCGCGAAGAAGAAATGCAGGATTTGTTCTACAGACTTATGTCGTGCTCAAACCATAACTTTACCGCCGACGGACGTAAAATACTCGAGATTATCAGTATTGATGAAATCGAGAAAAAATTTAATTAGTAAATTATGTATTTTCAAAGACAAGGATTATTTAATTTGCCACCAGTTGTTAAAACTTTGCTGATTATAAATGTGGCAATGTTTGCTTTTAAATGGCTTATGCCCGATATAGCAATGCAATTGGCTGTTTACAGCATAAAATCTGATTTCTTTAAACCATATCAGCTTATAACTCACATGTTTATGCATGGCGATTTCTTTCACCTGTTTTTCAATATGTTCGCATTATACATGTTTGGAAAGGTGCTGGAAGATGTATGGGGGCCAAAAAGATTTTTTATTTATTATTTCTTCACAGGTCTGGGAGCAGCGTTCTTACATTTGCTCATTATCAATATCGAAATTAGCTCACTAATGTCGTCGATGAATAGCGAACAAGTTAGCATGGTTTTTAAAGAGGGTAGTTCTGCTTTGCTCGAAGGTAAGAATTTTATTGATCCTCAAATGAGAGACCTTAACCTTATGATTAACACTCCAACGGTTGGAGCCTCTGGTGCTATTTATGGTTTGTTATTGGCTTTCGGCATGCTCTTTCCAAACACAATTCTTTACATTTATGCAGCAATTCCAATGAAAGCAAAATATCTGGTTATGATATTTGTCGCAATTGAATTGTATCTTGGTTTTATGAATAGAAGCGGAGATAATGTTGCTCACTTTGCTCACCTTGGGGGTATGCTGTTCGGACTTATCTTTTTACTTATCTGGAAGAAGAGAAATTTTAACCGCTGGAACTAAATGAGCTTTATCGATGAATTAAAATATAGCTTTAAGGGAAGAAATAATTTTAATCTTCTGATTTATCTTAATCTGATAATATTTGGAATTATTCAGATTGTGAAGATTGTGCTTTTCTTTAAGGGTAGCGAAAATTACGATTTCCTTAGATGGCTTGCTGTTCCGGCCGGTTTTGAGCAACTTGCAAAATACCCGTGGACTGTGATAAGCTATATGTTTACTCACGAAGGATTCTTACATATTTTGCTTAATCTGCTGGCATTTTTCTGGTTCGGAAAATTGTTTTTGCAATTTCTGTCGCAACGACAACTACTCGGAGTTTATATTCTTGGCGGAATAACTGGTGCAATTTTTTATATTGCAGCCTTTAATCTTATACCTGCTTTTTCTCATGTACTGCCGGTTTCTGTCGCCATGGGTGCGTCAGCCTCGGTAATGGCTATAGTTTTTTCGGTAGCGGTATTGGTACCGAATCAGGAGGTTTATCTGCTTTTCTTTGGCAAGGTTAAGCTAAAATATCTTGCTATCGGAGTAATTCTTATCGATTTGATAAGTATTCCGGCCGGAAATGCAGGTGGACATATCGCGCACCTAGGAGGTGCTTTTACAGGTTTTATATTCGTTTATTTTTACCGAAAGGGAACTGATATTACGATTTGGATTTCGAGACTTTTATATGGAATAAAAGGGATTTTTGTGCGTGACCGCGTAATTAAAGTTAAGTCACGAAATAAAAACTATAAAAAAGACGTGCGCGCCGAAAGTGATATGGAATACAATGCCCGCAAAAAAGCAGAGCAGGACGAAATTGATAAAATTCTCGATAAGATTGCTCAGTCGGGTTATGCCAGTTTATCGGCTGCCGAAAAGGAAAGATTGTTTAAAGCAAGTAACAAACGGTAACATTGAAAACATTAAAGAAAATAGCGCTTGTACTTAACATTATAGCAGCAGCTTTGCTAGTGACATCATACTTTGCTGTATATATTTCTCCTGAGAAAACTGTAGCAGTTGCTCTTCTTCCTTTTGTTTATGTTTCTTTTCTGATTACAAATGCTGTTTTTGTTTTGTTCTGGCTTTTCATTAATTGGAAGTATTCTCTTATATCGGCTGTGTCGATGATTATCGGAATTAGGTTTTTTGGATTGATTTTTCCCGTTCTTTCTTTTTTTAGCGGTGAAAATAAGCCCGGTGAGATAAAGATTATGACATACAATGTTATGGTTTTTGGTCTTTACGACTGGGAGGGAAACAAAAATATTAAATCTGGGATTTTAAAACAAATAGGAGAGGAGAATCCCTCAATTGTTTGTCTGCAAGAAGCATACTGGAACGGCACAAATCGTAATTTTGTAACAATTGATTCGGTCAAAAAAGTTATTGGTGCTGACTTTGAATTCCGCGCAGCAATGGCAACAGCAGCCGGAGGGCAGAATTTTGGACTTGCCACAGTTTCAAAATATCCTATCGTAAATACTTACTCGCAAAAGTTCGAGGATTCATTTAACGGTTTTATTTATACCGATATTTTAATTGATGATGATACTGTTAGGGTTTATAATTGTCATCTTCAATCCATTCAGCTCGAACAAAACGATTATACGCTTATCGAGGAATTTGCTGAGGGCGACGAGAATACAAAAATGAAAACCGTATTAAAGAAATATCTTAAATCGCTTACACGTCGTGCCGAACAAGCCGAAATTGTGCGTGCTTCGATTGATTCTTGCACTTTCCCTGTTTTTGTTTGCGGCGATTTTAACGACGGACCATTAACCTACACATACTTCAAAATTGCCAAAGGCTTACGCGATTCGTACAGCTCCAAAGGAAAATACCCCGGCTACACCTGGGACAATTTTAAAATTAAACAACGCATCGACTATATCCTATACTGCGACAAGTTTTCGTGCACCTCCCACAAAGTAATTCAAAGCGAACTCTCCGACCATTATGCTGTTGTGGCGGAGTTTGAGAGGGATGAGTGAAAATCGGGAATACATGTTCTGGTTATAACTATAGCTCAAATACACACTTTTTTAAACACTACCTAATGTAACGGAAATTCCACCAAACTTAGACTCCAACTTTGGCTTTGGTAAGTTTGCTTTCAAACATTCACTATAATGTTTATTGTGCCACGTCCCCAAGAATCTATCAATCCACCTTTGAAGAATACTCCAGCTATAATAGGGTTATAAAGTCGAGACGAATGCTTTTTTCTTAAATCTTCAATCAATAATCATTCAGGCAGTTTCTTCATTACAGATGATAATTTGTTCTTTAGTTTCCTTTTAAAACGTCTGTGGGTTTTGTCAATGCGCATTGCTGTTAAAGGATAGCTGAGAGATTATTATTAGTAAAAAACTTCAGATTCGATATCAATTTCATTCTCAATTCTAAAGTTTTCATAAATAGGAATGTCTGTGCCTAAAACTTCAAATGAAACAGTAATTGCATACGGTATTTCCATTTTGTTTTTATCCCACCCTTTGTGCCCGCAAATGGCTATGCTTATTTCTTCTGGTAATTCGTAGGATTTTAGTATAGTCCAGTCTTTTTGTAAACTGCTATTACTCCTACTAATGCCCAAGACCTTGCCATTATCAACTCTGGTCTTAATATGCCAATTGAAACCAGTAAGCTTCTTTCTTTCTTCTTTATCATATGAGGTTTCAGAACCATTAATCTCTTTTAAAATAAAATCTTTGAATTTATCATATGGTTCGTCAATCTTTGAACTTGTCCAATCAAGCCATGTTGATAGATATGATTTCGTTTTTTGTCTTGTCCTTCTTATTTGAGAAGTATATGACAATGTTATTTCAATTAAGATATCAAATTCATCACCTTGACCTCGTATGCTTTCTGGAATTTTAAGAGAGTATAAATGACCTTCTTCTGCCATTATTTTGCCTGTATTATAGAAGGTAACTCTATAATCTGTATTTTTCACAACTCTTTCTAATGAAGGTAAACCATAGCCAAAGTACTGAATGCTTTTTTTAGTAGGATTACGAAAATAATCTTTTGGCAACCGAGCACCTTGAACAATAAATGCCCTGATTAAATTCACTCCTTCTTCAGGATACAATTGTTTTATAATAGCTGCAATATGAGCTACCTTTGGTGTGGAAAAAGATGTGCCTACACTGTCTTGACCAATTGCACTTCCTCCATGGAGCGTAGAGCGAAGCAATTCTGGTGACGTTGTTGAATTTTGCTTCACAAGATTATCTCCATTTTTAGATATAATAAGACTCCCACCATACTCAACCACATCTGGTTTTATTGTATCCCAAATACCTGTTCCTATTCTAGAAAATGCTGAAATGTCATTATCATCACCTAAGGATATCCAGTTTTCATCTTCAAAAGCAGAAATATTCATTGACCCAACTGACAATCCGAAAAGACTTTGAGAAGGATTTGCAATATGGCAAAACATTTCATCTAAATATTCAGGATATTCTTTTCCATCCTTGATGAAACTCTGAATATCATGAAAACCTATATTGCCAACAGAAATTAAAAAAAGAATGTCATTTTCAAAAGTTAGTTTATCAATAATTGCAGCCCAAGAAGACATATGTTTTTTCCTACATTGCGCATTGGAAGTCACCGAAAGATTAAATATTTTACAATCTGCATTTTCATCTACAATAACATCCATTAAACTAGCGGGGTATTTGTGTTGCAGATGATTATCTTTGTCCAATACCCTTAGATTTCTAATAAAACAAGGCAGTTTATAAGATGACTCAACTTTTGAAATTCCCTTTGGATAAAGTATTGCTCCAGCGACTTTGGTACCATGTCCACCACCGTTCACATAATCAGCAGTAGAATTATCTCCTTCAACATATGATTTAGAATCTCCTTTTATTGCAAGTGAAATATACTTATGGTTTTCCATAATCCCGCTGTCAATAACTCCGACTATAGTAGAGTCATCATCAGGAGATATAATATCAACATCAATTTCATTAAGATCAGATCCTTGTCCTTCGATACCTTTTACTTCATCAATTTCAGAAACTTCAAAAACATATTGATAATTGATCACCAAGTCTTTTAAGCCTTTTCCTGTTATTAAAACTTGACATGAAAAACTATCTTCTAATTCAACAAAGGAACTCTTAATTTCACCATAGTATTTTATAAACCTTTCAAAATGTGTTTGACGTTCTACTAATATGTCATCCCTTTTTATTAAATCTTCCCTATATTTTTTTAATCTTGCTTCTCCTCCTTGCTTTGATGCATCTGGCTCTTTTCCAATTGGTTTTGCAAATGCAACAGAAACTTCAACTAAATAATTGTCCGTATCTTGAATTTTATTCCAATACGAAAATAGATATTCTGATAAAATGTGTTTTGGTTTCCAAATTTCTCTTTCACCACCAATAATTTGCCAAAAATCTGCAATTCCACCAGTTCCGTGTTCTTGAGAAATAAATCCGTTAATCTTTTCCTCTAGTGACTTCAGGTTATCAAATGATGCTCCAATAATAAATCCATTTTCTTCCTCTGAAATTATTTCAATACCAAAAGATTCTAAATCAAATTCGGCATTTATCAAATCTGGATTTATTTGAAGAAAAATTGGAGTTGTATTTTCATTAATATCAGCTAAAGCTTCAGATTGTCTCTTTTTTAAAGAGTTATCCCAATCCGATTTTAGTTTCCCTGTTTGCTGTTGTAAAAAATTGCCATGAGCTTGTCTATTAACCTTGTTCTCCTTAGTTATTGGATTCTCAGAACCACCTCCATAAAAGCGTGGTTTACCAGTTACCTTCTGAAAAAACTTTAAGTGAGGGAATTGTTCCATTAATTATTTATTTATCGCCTTGTTCTCCTCAAACGAAATGATAATATCGTCTAATGAAATTTCGATTTTTGCATGAATTATAGCTTTTTTAGCAGCATCATTTGCTATTTTAACGATAACGGCATAAGACATTCCGTTCAGTTTATTTGAAAGGTCTCTTAGATCTATATTTTTATCTAGCTTTATAGCTGAAAAAGTGTTTTTAAGTAATTCAAATATTTCTTGATTTCCAGGTTTCGGTAATTCAATAAAATCGTCAAACCTTCTAAATAAGGCATTATCTAAACTTCCTTCGAGATTTGTAGTACATACCAGAATTCCTTCTCCATCATACTCTTCAAGTAGTCCAAGTAATATATTAACTATCCGATGTATTTCACCTACATCATTCGATGAATTGTTTCTTTTTTTTCCAACAATATCAAATTCATCAAGCAAAAGAACGCAAGGATAATTCTCAATGCTTTTAAATAAATTTTGCAAATTTGATGCAGATTCCCCTAAATAAGATGATATTATTGTGTCAAATCTAACTTTATAAAAAGGTAACCCTAAATCCCAAGCTATACGTTCTGCTGCCATTGACTTTCCACAACCAGAAGCGCCATGCAATAAAATCTTTTTTCTAGGTTTAAGACCATGATGTGCAAGTCTTTCTCTCGCTATGTATTCTTTTTCAATTCGTAGTATTTTTCCATTAATTTCAGGAGATAATACCATATCATGTCTTAAATAATCGTGTTCAATATAAGTTGCTAATGGTAATTTATAACGTCTATCAACAGGGATACTAAAGGTTTTATTTTTTGCGACTTTAAAAATCGGTTGTTGAATATCTCTAGATAAATGGTCATTCAATATTTTTGTCAGTTTTTCGGCAAGTTGAGAATGGCCTTTTCTTTTTTCGTCTTCAATAATGCTAAAGGCTATTTTCACCAATGGAGTATCCAGTTCACCTTCGATGGATTTAAATAATCTTGTTAATAATGCTTGATTCATTTTGTTAGCCTTTTTGCAAAATTAAAAAAAATATTTATGGTTTAGAAAATTTCTTTTAATAATCAGTTTTTGGAATTCTTTAATCACAATAATTAATTATAGATTTTCTTTTAATTCGAGTGTTACAATGGATGCCATAATGTGTGAAGGTATAGCTGGTTGAAAGACTGGCTGCACTAAGTTTTTGTTTATCTTTAGCTATGGATGCCGTGTCTTTCTATCTCACGTTTAATTCTTCGTCCTCCTTCCTCCTGAACTTGTGCAATTTTTGCACAAGTTGAGTCTTCGTCCAGTTCTTTTGATTTGTAAACATTCAAAATATGTCGGTTAATGGAGGTTCTGTCTGTTTCAAAAAGAGTTTCAAGTTGATACTGATTCAGCCAAACAGTTTCATTTTCGAGTTTTACTCTAATTTCTGTTTTTCCATCATTTGTTCTAAATATTTGAATCTCTGAATTGTTCATTTATGCAGCTTTTTAGCAAATATAACATTTTTTTGTTTATTCCAGATTGATTTTTTACTGCTCCTCCTCCTCACTTCCCAAACCCCACATTCTCACAAATTTGTACAATATTATCGGGTCGGCCCATGGTGTAATAGTGTATGGCGGGAATGCCGGCTGCAATAAGATCGGCCGACTGTTTTGTTGCCCATTCAACTCCTACTTGTCGCACATCTGAATTGGATTTGCATTTACGAACTGCTTTTTCAAGTGCCTCGGGAATCTCAACATTAAAGGTCTTAGGAATAATGTTTAAGTGGTTTTCGATCGATACGGGCTTTATTCCAGCAACAATAGGTACAGTTATGCCAGCTTTTGTGCATTTATCAACAAATTTGAAATAGTGCGCATTGTCGTAAAACATCTGAGTAACAATATATTCGGCACCAGCATCAATCTTTTGTTTTAAAACATCCAAATCGGAATTAAAATTGGGTGCTTCGTTGTGCTTCTCGGGATAGCCAGCAACGCCAATACAGAAATTTGTTGCGGTCTTTTCCTGAATGCTCTCATCAAGATAAATGCCTTGGTTTAAAGCCGAAATTTGCTTTACCAAATCTATCGCATGACGGTGACCACCCGCCTCGGGCATAAACAAACCAGTGTTTTTGTCGGCATCACCACGAATTGC
>JAQVGK010000065.1 GCA_028696755.1 Bacteroidales bacterium
AAATCATTTCTCCAAGATTATTTGCATTGTGTCACCTTAAAAAAATGGTTGAATCTTTTTTGTTGCCACTCGGATTGAAAATCCGAGCGAGCTGAGGGATTACTTATTAAAGTCAAATTGCCGAACTAAGGTGGCTGAGCTAGGTCCCTGAGCGGAGTCGAAGGGCCGAAGCCACCGCACCCCCCTAATTACTAATCACCTTAAACTCCACTCTTCTGTTAAGTTGGCGACCTTCGTCGGTGTCGTTGGTTGCAATTGGTTTTTCGAAAGCGTAGCCTTCGTAGCTTAATCTGTCGGCAGCAATTCCCTTTTCGATTAGGTAGTCAACAACAGTTTTTGCGCGTGCTTTTGATAATTGCTTGTTGTATTCGAAAGCTCCTTTATTGTCGGTATGACCAGAAATTTCGATTTTTAGCTTTGGTTGCTTGTTTAGAATTGCAACAACTCGGTTAAGTTCGGCAAAGGATTCGGGACGCAAAGTTGCCTTGTCGTAATCGAAGAAAATATTTTTTAATACTATTGTTGTTCCAACTTCGATGCGTTGCAAGTTGATGTCAATAACAACCTCATTATAGTCGGCTGTATCGGCAATATTGAAATTCTCGGAATGGAATAGATAGCCATCCTTACTAACATTTATTCCATAGTTTTTACCCGATGGTAGGTTTATCAAATATGCTCCTGATTGTGAATTGGTTGTAAATTCTGCAACAACTTCATCAATACTATTGTCGATAATTTCAATTTTAGCTTCGAGAGGAAATGTGGTTACAGCATCGCGAACCGTACCTTTGACCAATGTTACCAAAACACGCTCTTCGATAGGTTTTGTAACTTCATCAACAGGGAATCTTAATTCGTAAAGATCGTGCAAGCCAAAGCCTTCGGGACGAACCGAAGCATAATAAGCAGTTTTTCCACTTGCTGTAGTTACAAAAAACGCATCATCAAGAGGAGTATTAATTGGATACCCAATATTTATAGGTGTTGTCCATTGTCCATCGGCATTTTTTGTAGTTTTGAAAATGTCAAGACCTCCCATAGTGTTGTGTCCTTTGGAGCAGAAATACATTGTTCTTCCATCAGGATGTAAAAATAAATCTACTTCATCATAGGGTGAATTAACAACTGGACCTAAATTAGTTGGAGGAGTCCAGTTCCCGCTATTGTCGAGAGTCGAATAAAAAATATCGCGTCCACCAATCGAGATTGCAGGATTGTCCGAAATGTAATAAAGAGTTTTATTATCAAACGAGATGCATGCTTTAGATTCGTGATATTTACTGTTTACGCTTCCACTAATTAATACAGGCTTTGTCCATTTACTACCTCTTAAATCAGAAACATAAATGTCGCCACCGTTTGCATCCATATAAATAAAAAGCATCTGACCGTCTGGTGATAATCCAACAACAGCGTCGTGCATTTTGGTGTTTAATGGTGTGCCAACAGATCTTGCTTTAGTCCAACCAGTTTCAGTTTTTACAGTTTCGTAAATATCTTCAAAATACATCCCATCATCAGAGATTTGTCCTCCTGTTGTTCCTTTGCGACGCGATGTAAAATATAATCTGCTTCCATCGGCAGTAACCATCGGACCATATTCGCGGTATTCGGTATTTACGTTCTCGCCTAGGTTAATTATCTCAACTTTTGTTGTGTCTTTAAGCAATTCTTTACCATTGCGGCATTCGGTAATGTACTTACCTATCTCGTCAAGTTCAACTTTATCCTTAACTACAGCAGTGTAGTTAGTGTAAAATTGAATTGCTTTATCGAATTGATAATTCAAATGATAACCTCGTGCTAGATAATATTCGATTTTTTTATCAACTTTTGGGTTTAATTGATAAGCCTTTTCGAAATAGCTTAGACAATCATATTTTTGAGTTGTATTGTAGTAGCAGTATCCGATTTTAAAATTCAGATCCGAATTATTTGGGTTAAACTCATAAGCTTTCTGGTACAGTTTTAACCCCTCAGGAATATTATTTTCGGTAAAAACAAAAATATCGGCATTCTTAATCTGTTTTTTTACCATCGATAATTTCTCCGATTGTCCAGGGAAATTTGATGCGGTAAATTTAACATCGGTTTGCGAAAATGAATAAACCGTGATAAACACTAGAATTAAAAATGCCGATATTCTATTAATCATAATTCAATTATTTAATGCTTATAACTTTGAATTCAACACGTCTGTTTTGCTGACGGCCATCCTCAGTGTCGTTTGTTGCAATTGGCTGTAAGTATGCATAACCCTTGTATGTTAAGCGAGTTTTGCTAATTCCTTTATCAACCAGATAGTCAACAACAGATTTTGCACGAGCTTCGGAAAGATCGGTATTGAATTTTAAACTACCATGATTATCGGTGTGCCCGCCAATTTCGATTGTCATATTAGGATATGAATTTAGCAAAGCAACAAGTCTGTCCAACTCTGGGAAAGAAGTTTCGCGCAAAGTTTCTTTTCCGTAATCGAAGAAGATGTTCTTGAGAACGATTTTAGAACCGATACCAACTTTACTTAATACAATGTCTTTTGTAACTTCTTGATATGCAGTAGCCTCAGGAATGTTTACGTTTTCGCTGTAGAATAAATATCCATCAGCTTTAACAGCAATACCATAGTTTTTACCAGATGGCAAGCTTACAAGATATTTACCTGTTTTTGAGTTCGAAGTAAGAGTTGTGATAAGTTCGTTTTTCTCATTATCAACGATTTCGATAGTTGCTTCAACTGGCATTGTGCTTAGAGCATCTGTAATTGTACCTTTCATGACTGTAAGACGAACTTTCTTAACTTCGACAACTTCTTGCTCAACTTTTTGTTGAATAGTAGCATTTGAACTAGCAATAAGAATGTCTTCGGTTCCCATAACCATCATCTTCTCTGGACCGAGGAAAGTAATTCTATATATATCTTGAAGTCCATATCCACCTTCGCGAGCACTTGAATAAAAAGCGTATCTAGCGTTACCAGCAACAACAAAGAAAACGTCATCATCAGGAGTGTTTACAGGGTAACCAATATTTACAGGCTCTGCCCAGTTTCCAGCTCCGTCGTTTTCACTTGAGAAAATATCATAACCACCCATCGTTCCATCTCTTTTCGAGCAAAAATACATGGTAACTCCATCAGGATGCATAAATACACCTTCTTCATCATATTTGGTATTAATTGGTGCTCCAACATTTTTAGCTGGCCCCCAGTTTCCATTTTTCTGCATCTCACAAACAAAAATGTCTTTTCCACCTATTGTGGGTGTGCCATGATCGTCTTTTGGTCTGTCGCTCACAAAATACAATTTCTTGTTGTCATATGAGATAGATGCAGAAGTTTCGTGGCCTTTAGTGTTAATATTGCTGTTAAGTTCTTTTGGCTTTGACCAGTTGTCTCCTTTTAGCATACTTTCGAAAAGAGTTCCGTCTGGAACACCTTTGTATGTGTAAAGAATTTGTCCATCTGGTGAAAGACCTACTGATGCATCGTGACCTTCGGTATTAAGTGCTCTCATGTTAATAGCTTGTCCCCAACCAGTTTTTTCATCATTGTATGAAACATACAAATCTTCGTAATAAAGCAAGTCGTTAGGGTCAATTTCTTCGCCAGTGCTACCTTCGCGACGAGAAGTGAAAACAACAACAGATTGGTCGGTAGTAATAACTGGACCATAGTCAGGGAATTTTGAGTTTACTGTTGGGCCAAGATTATCGATAAACACACGGATAGGATTATTAACTAGTTGTTTGCCAGTTTCACATTCTCTTATTCTTTTGTCAACATCATGAACGATAACATCTCCTTTACCTTTGCTTTTTTTGTCAGGAGCAGGGCCTTGTTCTGCCTGGAAGTTTCTGTAATATTTTATTGCTTCATCAAATTCGTAATTTAATTGCAATGCCCATCCTAAAAGGAAATAAATATCCGACGCAACTCCTGGCTTTGCTTTGTAAGCTTTTTGTAAAAAGTCGATTGCTTTTGGCTTTTCGGTTGAATACAAATAACATGCTCCGATTTTGTAATTTAACTCAGGATTGTACTGATTATATTCGTAAGCTTTTAAATATTCTGCCAATGCCATACGATAAGCACCTGGTTGATTAATTGCGTAATATGCATCGCCATACTTCACCGATGTCATTGCATCTTTATAGCCATTCTTAGATTGCTTAAACTCTTTCTTGTTGATTTCTACAGGCACCTGTGCAAATAAAGTCGTGCTTAATATTAGAAATGCCGCTATGGAAAATATTGTGATTATTCCTGTTTTCATAATTTCAGATTTTTAAGATTATTACTTTTTATATTCTGTGCAAACAGAACAATACTCTTCTGCAACTGCTAAGCCCAACTCTTTTGCTTTTTGCCAGTCGTCGCATGCTTCTTCCATTTTGCGCTGCATCTCATAAGCACTTCCTCTGTGAATATAAGCATAAGCATAATTAGGGTCAATAAAAATTGCCTTACTAAATGCATCGGTTGCAGATTTATAATCCTTCATTTTATAATAGCATAATCCCATATTATTGAATGCATAAGCATAGTCCTTATTTATTTTAAGAACCTGATTGAAACATTCGATAGCTTCTTCATATTTACCAGTTTCATAAAGTACTATGCCTTTATTATTGATTGCATAATGATAATTTCCATCTTTTTTAATTGCTTTGTCATACTCAACAAGCGCTCCTTCGTAATCTTTGTTAAGACGTTTAACGCTACCTAGATTATTATATAACATTGCCATATCACCATTAAGTTCAATCGCTTTGTTGTAATCGGCAATTGAATTGTCGTATGATTCCATCATGCGGTAAGCAGATGCACGATCGTTGTATGAGAAGAAATGTTTTGAATCTATGCTGATTGCTGTAGTAAAATAGTCAATCGCCTCGGTGTATTTTTCTTCTTTAAACTTCATTACGCCCATAAAATAAGATAAGTTTACATCTTTATAACCTAGTGAAGATGCCTTGGTAAAACTTGCTTCTGCTTCCGCAAATTTATCTTGATAATATTGAGCATAACCTTTTAAATAAACCGCATCACCTTCTTTTGGAAATGCATCTACATATTTAGTCAAATCAGCTTCAGCATTTTTATAGTCGTTTAATTGCAAATAGCTGGTACCACGACCATAATATGCTTTTGTCATTGACGGATTTAATTGCAAAGCGCGACCAAAACTCTGAATTGCAGCCTGGTATTGACCTTGAGTGTAAAATTGAACTCCATCATTGTATGCAACATTAGCTTCTTGGTCTTCGGCCATGATAAGTGTACTGCTTGTGTCGGCAATAGCTGCATTACCATCAAATCCGATTTTTATAGGAATGATGATTTGTGAAGTGTCGGTTTCCTGTGCAAACATTACTGCTGCAAGCGAAAACAACATTAGTGATAAAAATAGTTTTTTCATAAGTTATTGATTTTAATAATTAGTGCAAAATTAAAAAATTTTATTAAACTTCGTTTTATAGGAAATTTATTGTTATTCGGCATTTATACCGTGACAATGCTTGAATTTCTTACCGCTGCCGCAAGGACATGGATCATTTCTGCCCACTTTTTTCTCTACACGCACAGGATCGCCTTTTGATTTTCCTTTGCTAGGATCGTTATAACCTGGATCTTCGCGTCCTGTTTTCATGCTGCTTAAGTCAAGTTTTGATTTTACTCTTGCTTCGCGAACATCTTCAGCACCCTGAACCGGAATATATCCTTTCATCAATGTTGAAACAACTGATTTGTTTACTTTATCAAGCATTGTTTTGAAAAGGTTAAACGATTCCAATTTGTAAATAAGCAATGGGTCTTTTTGTTCGTATGATGCTGACTGTACAGATTGACGCAAGTCGTCCATCTCGCGCAAATGCTCTTTCCATAAATCATCGATAGTTTTAAGCACAACGGTTTTGTCGTAGGCAGCAACGATTTCGGCTCCTTGAGATTCGTAAGTTTTTTTGAGATTTACTATTACGTTGTAAACACGTGTGCCATCCGAAACTGGAACCAAGATGTTTTCGTAAGTCGATGCCTGATTTTCGTAAACAGTTTTGATAACCGGAAAAGCCTGAGCCGCAATTGCCTGAGCTTTGCGCTTATGTGTTTCGCGAACTTTTTCGTAAAGTATCTCGGTAAATTCTTGTTGCGAGATATTTCTGAAATCTTTTTCGTCGATGTCAAGCTCAATAGATAAAATGCGGAAAAGCTCGAATTTAATGCCTTCCAAATCGCCCTCTCCAAAATACTCATCCGAAACACTAACACAAACATCATACATCATATTGGCAACATCTGCTCCTAATCGTTCTCCATCAAGAGCATTGCGACGTTTTTTGTAAATTACTGTACGTTGGGCATTCATAACATCGTCGTATTCCAACAAGCGTTTACGAATACCGAAGTTGTTTTCTTCAACTTTTTTCTGAGCTCTTTCGATAGATTTTGAAATCATCGAATGTTGAATTACTTCGCCTTCTTTAAGCCCCATTCTATCCATAAGTTTGGCTATTCTGTCGGAACCGAACAAGCGCATTAAATCATCTTCGAGCGAAACAAAGAATTGTGAAGAACCTGGGTCTCCCTGACGACCAGCACGACCACGCAACTGACGGTCGACACGACGCGATTCGTGTCGCTCGGTACCAATAATTGCCAAACCGCCAGCTTGTTTTACTTTGTCGCTAAGCTTGATGTCGGTACCACGACCTGCCATGTTTGTTGCAATAGTCACGTTTGACGAATAACCTGCTTCGGCAACGATATCAGCCTCGCGTTTATGTAATTTTGCATTAAGTACATTATGCTTAATTCCCTTACGAGTGAGAATTTTACTCAATAACTCGGAAATTTCTACCGAAGTTGTACCAACCAATACAGGACGACCTTCACCAATAAGCTTTTCAATCTCGTTAATTACAGCTGCATATTTCTCTCGAGTTGTTTTGTAAACCAAATCTTCGTAATCGTTACGGGTTATAGGTCGGTTGGTTGGAATTACAGCTACATCAAGTTTATAAATGTCCCAGAGTTCACCTGCTTCAGTTTCTGCAGTTCCTGTCATACCAGCCAGCTTGTGGTACATACGGAAATAGTTTTGCAGAGTAATGGTTGCATAAGTTTGTGTGGCAGCTTCGATTTTTACATTTTCTTTTGCTTCGATAGCCTGATGTAACCCATCTGAATAACGACGGCCTTCCATAATACGACCAGTTTGTTCATCAACAATCTTCACTTTGTTGTCGATAAGCACATATTCAACATCTTTTTCGAATAATGTGTAGGCTTTTAACAACTGATTTATTGTGTGAATACGCTCTGATTTAACAGAATAATCCCTAATAATTTCATCTTTTTTCTTTAATCTTTCGGTGTCCGATAATCCGCTTTTCTCGAGCTGTGAAAGTTCTGTTGCAATATCTGGAAGTACGAAGAAATTTGGATCAGAGGTAGCGCTCGAAAGTAAATCAAAACCTTTGTCGGTTGGTTCGATGGAGTTCATTTTTTCGTCAATAACAAAAAACAAGTCGTCGGTAACAAGATGCATATTTTTGTTATTGTCGGCCATGTAATAGTTTTCGGTTTTCTGAAGCAGAGCCTTCATACCCTGTTCGCTCAAAAACTTAATAAGTGGCTTGTGTTTTGGAAGCGCTTTAAAAGCTTGTAATAATTTATATCCACCATCTTTTTCGTTATTATCGGCAAGCAGTCTTTTTGCTTCGTTGAAAATTTCATTAAAAAGGTTTTTCTGAGCATTAACCAAACGCTGAACCTGAGGTTTTAATTCGTCGAAAAGCTGGTCGTCGCCCTTTGGTGTTGGACCAGAAATGATAAGTGGAGTTCTGGCATCGTCAATTAATACCGAGTCAACCTCATCCACAATTGCGTAATTATGTTTTCGCTGAACAAGGTCTGATGGATTAAGTGCCATGTTATCTCTAAGATAATCGAAACCGAATTCATTATTTGTTCCAAAAGTAATATCTGCTAAATATGCTCTACGACGCGAATCGCTATTTGGCTCGTGCTTGTCGATGCAATCTACCGATAATCCATGGAACATATAAATTGGTCCCATCCACTCGGAGTCACGTTTTGCAAGATAATCGTTAACAGTAACTACATGAACGCCACGGCCTGTAAGTGCATTTAAGAAAACTGGGAAAGTTGCAACCAAAGTTTTTCCTTCACCAGTAGCCATTTCGGCAATTTTACCTGAATGTAGAACAACACCACCAATAATCTGAACATCATAGTGAACCATGTCCCAAGTTACTGTATTTCCTCCAGCTACCCAGGAGTTGTGCCAAACAGCAGTATCGCCCTTAATGTCAACAAAGTCGTTTTGGGTGGCCAAATTTCGGTCGAATTCAGAGGCTTTTACTTCGATTTCTTTGTTTTCTTTAAATCTTTTGGCAGTTTCTTTAACAATTGCAAAGGCTTCGGGCAAAATCTCGTTTAAAAAATCTTCGAGTTTCTTGTCAATGCCTTCTTCAATCTTATCAATCTCATTAAATATTTCTTCTCTTTCCCAAATATCCAACGACTCTGCTTTATTTTTTAGCTCGTTTATCTTGTCTTGATCGGGCTTTATATAATCTCTGATTTTTTGTTTCAGAATTTCTGATCTTTCTCTCAAACCATCGTTCGATAGTTTCTCCATTTCTGGTCCAACAGCAAGTACCTTGTCGAGTAAAGGTTGTACGGCTTTTAAGTCTCTGTCAGCTTTGGATCCGAAAATTTTCGCTATAATGTTATTTAGTCCCATATTAAATTTAAATAATGCAATAATTAATCTACAAAGTTAAAATTATAATTTTTTTTTAAGCTCATTTGGCGCAACAATTATCATGCAGTTATTAACAATTATGCCATATTCGGCAAATTGGCAGTTGTCAAAATCAATAAACATGATTATTTTGGAAATGGTTGCAGTGATAGAACAGCTTTGATTGATATGTCAATTTGGCAGAAAGGGTTTATTCGTCCTTTTCCCAATCGCTCAAAATGCTGTCTATTTCTTCCGAAGTTTTACGAAGGCGGGTTTTACATTCCTTGATTAAAAATGTTGCACGTTTTACTTTTATCGTAAGCGCATCAAGATCGGGCTCATCGGTTTCGATTTCGGCTAGAATTTCTTCAAGTTCCTTTAAGGCTTCGCTGTATGAAAAATCTTTCTTCGACATATTAGTTATATTTTCTGCGTTGAGAGAATTGTAAAATTATAAGTGCTAAAATAATGAAAACAATCGAAATTGCAAAAGTTATTGTAAAACCTGTTAATTTGTACACTAAAACTCCAAATGGAGCAAATAGTGATCTTACACCTGTGAGGGTTATATGAACGGACTGGTAATCAGAAATTGTATCTAAGTTTTTGCTGAAATATGCCGAACTTACATTCCAGCTTAGAGTTCCGGTAGAGTTGAAAAGTCCCATGCTTATAAAAGCAAAAATTAACATCAGATAGACTTCGTTTCCACCCAACATAAATTTTATTGGGAAAAACTCTGTGAGCATTATTCCAACTACATATAACAGCATAAAACTAAACATCATACTACCAAATTTACGCTGATCAATTTTATCCATCAAAATCCCAAACATAGGTAAGCATAAAACTGTTACTACGCCTGCTAGCGTTTTGTAGCTTGAAATAACCGAATAGCTGAGCGATAAATGTGATTCCAGAAAGAAAGTTATTACTGTTGCAGTTATCATAAACGAAATGCCATACGAAAAATAAGCCATCTGAAAATGAAGAAATGGCTTATCATTTCTCAGGATACCAATCATTCTCTTAAACGAATTTGCAATCGATTTTACTAGCTTTTCTTTAATCACCACTGATGTTTGTCTAAATGGAACTGTAGAAAGCGAATAATAACCTAGAACTCCTAAAATTCCAATCGCTGGATAAACCCATCTAAATGCAAAATAGTTATTGTCGAGTAAGAATCCGAAAACCATGGTTGCGATAAGTGTTGCCGACTTGTTTGCAGTCGTTGCATAACCATATAATTTTCCAAAGTTGTTGTTGCGATAATTATGTTTTAATAAAAGGTTTATAGTTGGCAGAGTGATTGCAGTTCCCAGATAGTAGAAAAACAAAATAAGCAAAAAGGAAGCATGTAATAATCCTGCATTTTGGTTAGTGATTTCGCTAGGGAAGAAAAGAAATAGTAGGAGAGGAAGCCTACTCACCAATGCCGTAACTCTGATTAACTTTTTCTTATTGGTTACTCTTCTGGTAATTTCGTTGGAGGCAATAAGCACAATGTAAACCACCATGCTTATCAAGAACAAAAGTCCCACCAGAAACTCGGAGCCTTTTAAACTGCGCAGAAACACAAACTCGTTCATCAACGAAGTGCCAAACACAAGTCCTTCGAGCACAGTAAAAATAAAGTGCGCCCTGAAAGTTATCTTTTCGCGATAAGTGAGTTTTGAGTAAAACATAAATTTAAGAAATTCCAAATCTCAAAATACAAATTCCAATCTTGAGTTTTTTGTAATTTGTGATTTGTGATTTGTGATTTGCAATTTGCCCTCAGGACTTTATTCCCACTCAATCGTAGCTGGTGGTTTTGAGCTGATATCGTACACAACTCTATTTACACCTTTAACACGATTTATGATGTTATTCGAAACCTTTGCGAGGAAATCGTATGGAAGATGAACCCAGTCGGCAGTCATTCCGTCGGTTGATTGCACAGCGCGCAGAGCCACAACATTTTCGTAAGTTCTTTCGTCGCCCATTACACCTACCGATTGAACAGGAAGTAGCAGTGCGCCTGCTTGCCAAACTTGGTCGTAAAGTCCCCATTCGCGCAAACCGCTGATGAA
>JAQVGK010000592.1 GCA_028696755.1 Bacteroidales bacterium
GCCAATTCTTGTTGTTGCCTTTGTTGGAAATCTTATTCCTTCGTGGTTGTTCCCACTAGGGCAGACCAATACTGATAGTAATATTGCTGGAATTCTAAACTCGCTTGTGCCAGTTTTTGTACTAATTATAGGCCTTTTATTTTTTAAGCGTAAAACCGGAGTAATGCAGATTGCTGGTGTTATAACCGGCTTGATTGGTGCAGCAATGCTAGTTACAAAGGACAATTTATTTGTTTTTGGTGAGATGAACTTCTATGCACTTTATATCGTTCTAGCAACAATTCTTTATTCGGTAAACATAAATCAGGTTAACATTTTTCTTAAATCGCTTAACGGAATCGAAATTGCTTCACTAGCATTTTTATTCATTGGTCCGGTAAGTGCTGGAATTCTTGCTTTTAGCGATTTCTCAAAAGCAGCTTCTAGCCCGACATTGTATTTCGATTTAGCTTGTGTTGCAGCTCTCGGACTGCTAGGTTCGGCAATTGCCGTTTCTCTTGTTAACCAGATTATTACTCGCGCAGGCTCCATGTTTGCATCATCGGTAACATACATTATTCCTGTTTTTGCGATAATGTGGGGATTGCTTGATGGCGAAACTCTGAATCTGGTTCAAATTGTTGCAACACTGATTATTGTCGCTAGCGTTTATCTGGTTAATTTCTCGAAAAGCACAAGATAATGAAATCATCAAACTATAGACATATCTTTCTTGCACTTGTTTCGGGTTTGCTATTGGCATTGCCATGGATAATTTCGGGCACAGCAATAACTGTTTTTGCTGCGTTTGTACCTTTATTAATTGTTGCATCCGAGTTAGCTGAGAGTAAAAAGTCTGGTGCAAATCTAAAGTTTACCCTTTTCGCTTTTATTACTATGTTTACATGGAACACTGGCGGACTTTGGTGGCTGGCAAATGCAAGTTTTATTGCTGCCGCTGCTGTTATTGTAGTTTACACGGTTTTGATGACAGGAGTTTTTGTTTGGGTTTTCAAGATTTATAAGCAATTTGGGAGAAATCAGGCTTTATTGTTATTTGTACCAACTTGGATTTGTTTTGAATATCTGATGATGCAAACTCAAATTTCGCGTCCTTGGTTAAATCTTGGGAATGCTTTTGCGAATAATATCACATTAATACAATGGTACGAATACACTGGAATATTTGGAGGTTCGGTTTGGGCATTGCTAGTAAATACAATTGTTTTTTTAATTTATGATGAGTCGAAGAAAGCAATTTCTTGGCGAAAACAGCAAGTGAAACTTTTATTATTAATAGTATTGCTTTTTGTTCCAATCTTATTTTCCGTTGTACGTTATGCAGCATATAACGAAAAGCCAAATCCCGTTAAGGTAGCGATTTTGCAGCCTAATATCGATTCGTACACCGAAAAGTATAGTATGCCAATTAGGGATCAACTAAAGATAATTACCGATTTGGCCGACTCAACGAAATCGTTTAAGCCCGATTATTTTATTGCTCCCGAAACCAGTATTCCTATTGGCATACGCGAAGAAATGCTTTCGAGTCATTTTACAGTTGAGATAATCAGAGATTTTCTAGAATCTTGTCCAGATGCCGAATTTGTGATTGGAGCGACCACCAGAGTGGTATACCCAAACGGTAATGGTAAAACTACAATTTCGCAGCCTCTTGGCAATTCGGGAGATTATTACGATTTGTTTAATTCAGCACTTCAAATTGATACAGGAATAAACGTAGATATATACCATAAAAGTAGATTAGTTCCAGGAGTTGAATTTTTGCCATATCCTAAAGTTTTTGGTTTAATCGAGGATATAGTTCCCGACTTTGGAGGATTATCAGGAAATCATGGAGCTCAAGATTATCGAGAAGTGTTTTTGCACGACAGCAGAGATTTTAAAGCAGGAATTCCTGTATGTTATGAATCGGTTTATGGAGATTGTGTTGCCGAATTTGTTGAGAAAGGTGCAGAATTTCTGCTGATAATTACAAATGATGGATGGTGGGAAGATACTCAAGGTCATCGTCAGCATAACAGTTTATCAGCACTAAGAGCGATTGAAACTCGTCGTAGCATTGCTAGGTCCGCAAATACTGGTATAAGTTGCTTGATTAACCAGCGTGGCGATATTATTTCTTATCTGGGCTACAACGAAAAAGGTTTTATTACAGGCGAAATTAATGTAAACGATAAGCTTACATTTTATGTTAAGCATGGCGATTATATTGCGCGAATTTTTACTGCAATTGGTTTGATTTTGAACTTAGTTTTAATTGGAGTGCTGTTGAGAAAGAGATTTCCGAAATCAATGTCGTTTAGTTAAGGATTTCATGTGTTGAATATTCGTTGGAAATAATCAACCCATAATGCGTTAATGTCCTCTGGACAAAGTAGTGACTTTTTAGTAGTTTATTAAGTTTTACTGACGTTGAAGCCCTAACGGGCTAATTTTTCTCTTCGTTCTCCTGTAAGGCTTACAAACTAAAACTCGTTTTTGTCCAGGGGACATAAACGTCAGTAAAATGCTAATCATATAGCACAATTTGTCTAGGGGACATATACATAG
>JAQVGK010000066.1 GCA_028696755.1 Bacteroidales bacterium
AACAAAGTAAATAATGTTTATGTAACTCAAAATATGTGAGTGAAGATTTTTTAATTGATAATAAGTGCAAGCTTTTTTACTACATAGTTGAAAAAGCTTGCACTTATTATTTTGAATTCACATCTAATTAATTGATGTTTAAAGTGTTAAGTGTTTTTAAGCAGCCCCTAATATAATCCTACTTCTGCTCTAAAGCAAAGTTTGTCGCCATTTATTCGAGCTTCCCAGTAGTAGTGGTTGTCGGTTTTTTCGGTAAAGATTACAATCTCGTCGCCTTCTTTTACTTCGTGCAGGTACTGAATTTTAAAGGTGTTTATTCGGCGTGGATAGATATCTCCCATACAGTTTTCGATCCATCTCACATAAACCGAATTGTTTACATGTTGATGCATGTCGATGTCGGTATGACGAGCATATTCCTTAAATGCCGGGAATAAATCCTTGCGTGGTCTAATCTTAGCAAAAAGAGAATCAGTGGCTTTCTCCTTGCAAATGTTTTCTAAATACGAGAATTCCTCAGGTAAAACAGGTTTTCCCGATTCTTTATCGTAAATAATCCATGATGATGAAGCCGCAACAAGACATTCGTTGTTTTCGTTGAGCAAATTAAACTCTCGTGTATATTGCATGCCTGTGATGCCACTTGGCCAGGTCTCGATAATAATGGAATCTTGCCATTGAGGAAGTTTTATAATCTTAAGATTTATTGCAGATAAAATCCATATTTTTCCTGTATCAGCAAGTTCTTCAAATCCTACTCCTAGTTCTTTTGCATGCTCCCAGGCGACCTCGCTCAAAAAATGAAACAGACTGTTTATTTTCAAATTTAATCGTAAATCCGAGTCAAAAGAATTTATTATAAATTTCCTGTTGTGTTTTGGGTTAGTTATGTTCATATCGTTTAATCTCTTTTTGATAGATAATTTATGAAATATAGTTTGGTTGAAGAAGTTTCCTTATCAAATTCGATAATCCTAATCACATTTCCATATTTATCATATTCGTAGGATGAATCGGAAATTATTTCATTGTTTTCGTTGTATGTCACCGAGCGTAAAAGTGCACCTTCATCATCATAAACAAACTCACGCTTTGTACCTTTATTTTTATCATCATAAATCATTTTGCGACGAAGCGACAGAAGCTGATCATATTCTAAAATTGTTGTTTCCAAAATGTTATTATTTCTGTCAACCTTGTACATTGCTTTGATAAGAGATGTTCCCGAAACTGTTTCGGTGAGCATAATGTTTCGATAAACAAAAGCTCCTTTTCCATCATAAACATTAACAAATATTGTGTCGTTACTTCTTACATATTCTTGCATTACTGTTACAGTGGCATTTTCGTCGTAATCAGTTTGCTTTTTTAGTAAGCCATTTTCGTAATACTCGAACATTACTCCACCAAGCAAACTTGAATCGGACGAGAACCTGATTTCCTCGAAAGGCAAGTTTTTATTGTTGTATTTTATCTTTTTAAAATTGGTAATGTTTCTGTTTTCATTGTAATTTACCACCGTTTCTACTGTGCCAAGTTTTGAGTAATAAACCTCTTGAAGCAAAAGCTTATTCGACGAAATAACATTATCTTTTACCATGTAAAGCCAAGTTTGAGATAAATCAATTTTCATTGCCGACATTGCTTCTCTTTCGCGAGCATAATCTTCCAGCTCTTTTTCGTTAATCGGAACCGTAATTTGTGCAAAACTGCTAGAAATAAAGCACTGCATCAAGAATGCGAAGAATATTTGTAATGATATTTTTCTAAAATTTGTTGTCATATTATTGTTTTAACCACTTATTAACACAAAAAAACTTGCGAACACGAAAAATAAATTATTTTTGTTCACAAATATCATAAATACTTAGAACAATGAAAAGAATTTTATCAATTTTATTGGGATTAACCCTAATTTTTAACCTGAACCTTCGTGCCGACGAGGGAATGTGGTTATTGTCGATGTTGGGAAAAAACTACGACGACATGAAAAAAGCCGGTTTTAAACTTACACCGGAAGATATTTACAATGTAAACAGTGGAAGTATTAAAGATGCTATCGTAGGTTTAGGTAACGAAGGTGCTCCATTTCGCCATTTTTGTACTGGTGAGATAGTTTCGGGCGAGGGATTGTTTTTTACAAATCATCACTGTGGGTTTGGAATGATTCAGGCTCATTCTTCTGTTGAACACGACTATCTTAAAGATGGTTTCTGGGCTTACTCAAAGGATCAGGAATTGTCTAATCCTGGAACAACAGCCTCTATTTTGGTGCGCATGGATGATGTGACTGAAAGAGTAATGGCAGAGTTGACAGATGACATGAATGAAGACGACAGAGCCGCAAAAATCAAGGAAATTTCGAAAAAGATTTCTGACGAAGCTGTCGAAGGAACAAATTACAAAGCTTATGTTGCCGATATGTTCAACAGTAATCAGTTTTTTGTATTTGTTTATGTTATTTATCAAGATGTGCGCTTAGTTGGTGCTCCTCCATCAGCAATGGGTAAATTTGGTGGCGATACCGACAACTGGGAATGGCCTCGTCATACCGCCGATTTCTCAATGTTCCGTATTTATACTGCTCCCGATGGTTCTCCTGCAAAATATTCTGCCGAAAATGTGCCTCTCAAACCAAAACACTTTTTACCAGTAAATATTAAAGGGGTTGAAGATGGTGATTTTACAATGGTTATGGGATTTCCTGGAACTACCGAAAGATATATTACATCATTTGGTCTTGAAGAAACAATGAATATTACAAATAAGTTGCGTTTCGAAATTAGAGATGTGAAAATTATGATTTTGCGAGAAGAAATGAAGTCTGATCAAAAAATTAGAATTCAGTACGCATCAAAATACGCTCGTTGCTCAAATTACTGGAAATATAGCGAACAGCAAAATAAAGCTCTCAAAAATCTTAACACTATGGGTGTGAAAAAAGAAATTGAAGCAAATTATCTTAAATGGGCTCCCGAAGCAAAATATAAAGATGGCCTAGCATTAATCGAAACAGCATACAAAAACCGCGCTCCTTATGCAATTGCAAGAATGTATATGATCGAAGGTTTAATTAGTGGTCCAGAACTACCATATTTTGCATATCAGTGTTCTAGTTTACTTACTGCTTTAGAATCTAAAGATGCAGACAAAATTCAGAAAAACGTTGACTTAATTAAGAAATCTGCTGAAGCATTCTACAAAGACTATAACCCAGAAACTGAGAAAAAAGTTATGGCAGCTTTGTTCGAATATACTTACAAGAATCTCGACAAACAGTTTCACCCCGATTTCTTTAAGGTTGTAGAGAGCAAGTATAAAGGAAGCTTCAAAGCTTATGTTGATGCAATGTTTGCAAAATCGGTTTTTGCTACTGAAGAAAAATTTAACGCTTTTCTTGCTAAACCAAACTTAAAGACTTTGAAAGCCGACCTAGCTTTTGTAACCGGCACAAGCATTATGACAAAATTCCGCGAGATCAATAATCAATTTTGGGATAATTCCGATGGACTTGACAAAGGCGAAAGAATTTTTACCGAAGGGATTTTAAAAATGAATGAAGGTAAAGTTATGGCTCCTGATGCAAACTCAACCATTCGTCTTACTTACGGAAAAGTTGGAAAATATGACCCACGCGATGGTGTTTCTTACGATTATTATACTACTCTCGAAGGTGTTATGCAAAAAGAAGACCCAGGAAGTGTTGAATTTGATGTTCCTGCACGCCTTAAAGAACTTTACCTAAAGAAAGATTTTGGACAGTATGCTAACAAAAAAGGAGAGCTTGTTACCTGCTTTATTAGCAATAATGATATTACTGGTGGAAACTCTGGTTCACCTGTAATTAACGGTGAAGGACATCTTGTTGGTATTGCTTTTGACGGTAATAGCGAAGCAATGTCGGGCGATATTGATTTTGAAGAAAATCTTCAAAGATGTATTAATCTCGACGTTAGATATGCTCTTTTTATTATTGATAAATATGCTGGAGCAAAAAATCTGATTGACGAAATGAAAATCGTTAAGTAAGAAAATTTTAAAAATTTTAGAGCACCATTCCAATTTTGGAGTGGTGCTTTTTTTTTGAAATATACAATAATTAGTTCTGTTAGATTATTTTTTCTATGAATAGTTTAGTTTTACATTTTGCTATTTTCTAATTTTCTGCAAACAATAGAGTGACAAAGCAAAATAACTAAAATTATTTGAACTAGTATATGTTCGCTTGGTGAAAAAAGTGTCGCGTCAAACTATTTGAATAAAAAAAAGCTGCCTCTAAAAGCAGCTTTTTTACTAAATTATCTAGAAATTATTTATCCTTTTTTTCTTCCTTTTTAGTGTCTGTATTAGCAGACTTCTTTACATAAAGCATCCAGTTTTGGTTGCCAGTTCTCCAATGATAACCAAGAGAGAAATCCAAAGGTTTTACATCACCAGTTTTGTATTCTTCATCAAGATCTTTCTGGAACAGATATTTTGATTGGAAATCTGAGATAGGCTCATCGTACTTGCCGTAAAGATAATGATTATAATCATCAAGAAAATATCTGTAAGGAATACCTGTATCATCTTCCAAAACAGCGTCAGCCTTATCAAGAACCAAATCTCTTATGTTGGAGAATGTTTCGTAATGGCTCAAATATGATGCAGATTTGATAAAAGCATTACATTTTCTTGTAGTCTTGAGATATTGTAAAAATACTGGATTCTTTGCAAAACCATCGTTAGAAATATCAGCATAGAAATAAGTTACATTCTTTAGTTTGTTGTCGCCTTTTTTCAAGACTTTAAATTTGATACATTCTGTAACATCAAGACTATTAGTTGGTTTGTCAATTTTCTTGAAAGTAACACCGTCGTTTTCGAGTCTGTAATAACCAAATTCGTAAATTTCGTGCCCGGTGCGGTGCAAGAATACGTAAAGTAATGGAAGAACACCGTCAACTTTTTGTTTGCGAAGGTCCTGATCCATATTTCCAGTGATGAAATAGCTTCTTTTGTAAATATCTCTAAGCCCGAAGTTAACAGCATCAAGATACCCTTTAAGATCTTCCTCATTCATATCGTAAAGATTAGGAATTGTTCCAAGTTTCTCCATTGCAATCAAAATATACTCGTTTGCATTTGGGAATAAGTGGTAAGCATTAAGAAAATCTGGTCCCGAGAATGGATAAAACAACAATGCTGTATCGTTTATCTTTGTACTTACCTCATCTTTCGACCACTTGTCCATCTTCGAAAGTCTTTCGTTTGTAATTCTTGTCCATGGAGTGTCGATAGATGTTTTGTAATCGTTCCAGAATGTCATATTGTCGGTAAAAACATCTTTAAATGCATTTGCCTGGTCGCCACCAAGTAAAGCTGCGATTTGATCCAAGGTTGTATCCTTTGGATAATTTATTTTTACCTCGTCAGTTTTTGTGCTGTCGTTGGTTTTGTCGTTCTTAGATCCATTACCTCCACACGAAAAAAGTACCGTTCCGGCAAGAAGAACGATAAATGCAAATAAAACAGTTTTAATTTTCATAATAGTCTAATGTTAAAAATCGATGTAAAAATATATTTATTTCCTTAAAGAGACAACCCTTTACAAATGTTTTCGTCATAAAAATGTTTTGTAAATAAATTTATTGTATATTTACAATTCTGTTTTTGGGCTATTTTTATTAAAAGGAGAACATTTGATGAAGACTGTTTTTACTTTGTGTGCGTTGCTATATGCGACCTTTATGATGTCTCAGTCGTTGACTGATACCATTTTTACTAATGCTGGAAAAGTTGACTCTGAGTTTACTTACGATGAAAAAGCATTGGTTGTAATTCCTGGAACCAATATTAAGATGCAACCTCCCGAGCATTTTTTAGTTAGCGAAGCTATTCCAGGTTTGGTGCATCCAGGTTCTTCAACTACTGTACAAGTACAAGAGATTATCGGAACTTCTTATGTGATGATTAGCCAAGCTATGACTGCTGAGCATTTTGAGAGTCAAGGGGTAACTCTTATTTCTACAACTGATGTGCAGATGCAGAACGGTAAAGGTGGCATTTTGTATTTGGTTGAGTTTGATGCCAACGGACTTACCTACGAACGACTAATGCTTTTTGCTGGCGATTATAATAATACGATTTGGATTAATGCCAATTATCCAAAATCTGCAAAAAGATTACTTCAGACAATTTTAACAGAAAGTTTATTAACCGCTCAATATATTGACCAGTTATGATGAAGAAAATTTTACTCGCTTTTAGCTTTTTCGCTATTCTCGGCCTGTCGGGAGTAAAAGCACAAAACATTTTGGTGCACGAAATTCCATATAGCACTCACGATCAGGATATGTGGGGCGAAGGAGATGCATTTAGCTTAGATTTCGACTACGATTTATTTAATATCGCCATTCAGGAAGGTTTTTCTGAAAGTTTTATAGAAGACATTCTTGGTTCGCAATGGGGGGTTGGGATAGAAATGAACATCTGGATGTTTTTACGTTCTACTTTTAGTATTCATGGATTTACACTTGGGTCTGTAGATGTTGATTATCCAGTGGAAATAACTCTTGATTTTCCCGACGACTATAGTTTTGATCATGGCGAAACAATAACAATTGAATCTTCTTACGAAGTCTTAAACGGATGGGCTCTGGAGACTCACTTTCCAACAGCAGGTATTATTGCTCTCGATCTAGAATATGGGTTTGGATTAAACTTCGATATTATTGTTTGTTTGTTTGATTGCGAAACAATACCGATTATCCCACCGATAAGTATTCCCGCTGTACCATATTCAACCGATCCTCTTCCACATGATTCAATAGCGATTTTTTATCTCAACGGTCAAACCGGAGAGGTTGCCTATCCATGTCTCGATCCTGTTACTGGCTTACCAAATATTTGTAATGATGACATTTTACCAATTGTTATTCCCGATTGGTTTGGAATTGGTTTAACTGGAGAAATAGATTTACCTTATGTTGTTACCACCGACTCTTATGACCCTGTAACTCAATGTTTGCATGCTCATGGTAACGACGAATGGTTGTGGTTTAACCTCAACATTATGCAGTTCTTGTCTTTTATTGCCGGGTTTATTCCACCTCCAAACGGACCGGCTATCCAAGAAGCAATTGATTTTCTCGATGGTGGAACAATTGAATATGAAATTATTGCTGGCGTTAATGCTACAATCGAGTATTTTATTTTACACATGGACTTGCACATGTCGAGTTATATGACTCAGGATTTTGCTTTCTGTCCGACAATTCTTGCAACTTTGCGTTTTCCAATTGACTTACCATACACCGAAACAGATCCATCAAACGGCAATGCACTTATAGCTCAAGGGGTAAACGACACAATAACTTTCGCGATCAACAATGATTTGAATATCACTTACCCTTGTTACGACTGGGATTCGATGGAAGTCTATGATGTAACATACAATATCACAAGCGGTTTTACTAATCATACATGGGACTCAATAGCTTTTGATTTTATTCTTGAAGCAATTTTCTTCTCAATTTCAATTCCGATTGATGATATTATTCCAATTACCATGATGCCTGAGTTTTGTATCCCCGAAATTCATGTTGACAATGCAGATTTGGGAACTTATCAAACAATAACAGCATGCGCTCCTTCTATTCCTGCGCCACCAGTTAGTCTTGATGAATATCTTACTGATGAGCAGAAAGGTGGAGGTAATTCTATGACAAAAGATATTACATTTTGCTTTCCAACCGATTGCGAACCTTTAATTTCGGAAACATTCCCATTGGGATATATTCCACTTACTTGGTTTGATGAAACTTGGGATTTACAAGGATTTGTTCAGGATACTGTTTTCCCAGGAACTTGGTTGTTTCCATTGCCAGAACTTGATATTGAAATTACTGGTCAAGATGTTGTTTGCTTTGGCGACACTTCTGGTGTGATTACCGTTGAGGCAATTAACAGTACTGGTCCCTTTACTTTCGAATATTCTTGGGGCTCAATTAATACTCATCCTGAGCCTATTGATGAAATTACCGTTCCTTCAGGATATTATTACATTACTCTAACCGATGTTTACGGTTGTGTTGTTAACGGAGAAATGAATATTTCTGATGATAATCCGCCGATCTTATCAAATTTATATGCAGATGATGTTCTTTGTCATGGCGAAGCAACTGGAAATCTATACTCGCATGTTTCGGGCGGTGTGCCTCCATATACATGGGATTGGCAGCCTAGCGGTAGTACCGATCAAAACCCTACCGAAGTCTTTGCGGGTTGGCATTATATGACAGTTACTGATGCTGTTGGTTGCGAGCACGAAGACTCTGTTTTTGTTGACGAACCCGATGAGCCACTAACAATGACATATACATCTGGCAATGTTTCTTGCTATGGCTATTACGATGGATTTATTGACATTACTCCTGCAGGCGGAACTCCACCGTATTACTATCAGTGGTCTAATGGTCAAATGACTCAGGACTTGATAAACATTCCTGCTGGGCAGTATGTTTCAACTGTAATTGATGCCAACGCTTGCGAAATCGAGCAAATCTTTGATATTACACAGCCCGATCCGCTAGAATTATCGACATATGTAACAGATGTTTTATGCTATGGAGAAAATACTGGTCGTGTTGATTTGGTAGTGCAGGGTGGCACCCCTCCATACTCATATCAATGGAATAATGGAGCAACAACTCAGGATCTTGAAAATGTTTTCTACGGAATATACATTGTAACTGTAACGGATGCTCATAACTGTGTAAACTACACTATGGTTCAGGTACAACAACCCGATTTTCCGCTACATGGAGATATTACACCTACACATGTAAGATGTTTTGGCGAAGGAAACGGAGTTGCCGATCTTACAGTGTTTGGCGGAACACCTCCATATTATTTTGTGTGGAGCACTGGCGAAATTAGCGAGGATATCGAAAATCTTATTCCAGGAATTTATTCTGTAACAATAAATGATGAACATGGTTGTTTGGCAGGTGATACTGTTCAAATATTCCAGCCTGATGCACCAATGGAAGGAATTATTTCCGGAACCGACGTAAGATGTAATGGAGGTGATGATGGAGAAATATACATTACAGTTACAGGTGGTCGTCCACCATATTTTTACGAATGGTCAAATGGAAGTTGGCAGGAAGATTTAGTTGGTATTGAAGCTGGGACATATTCAGTTACAGCTACCGACCAAAGCTATTGTCACTACGTTATGGAAATTACCATTGAGGAACCAGCCGAATTCTATATTCAGGCGATGGACGATCCTACAATTTGTTATGGACAGATGACCGAAATTGGAGTTGGTATCATTGAAGGCGGAACTCCTCAATACACGATACAGTGGGATAACAATACGCAGGGAATGACAACTACTGTTCAGCCTCTGGAAACAACAGTTTATACTGCACATGTTGTAGATCAAACTTTCTGTGAAAGCGCAGATATTGAAATTACTGTTAACGTACATAAACCACTTACTTTAACTGCTGTTCCTGATAGAGATACTGTTTGTCCAGGCGAAACTGTTGATTTTACCGTTGTTGTTGATGGTGGTGGTCTTGATGGAACACAAGTTTGGGTTAACGATTCGTTAATGAATATTCCTGTTAGTGTTCAGGTTCCTGTTGACTCAATATTTACTTTTGTTGCGTGGGATGCGTGCCATTTCGATAGCGTTAAGGTTGTGGTTCCAATTTATAATTATCCGCTTCCTCCTGTAAACATTTCGGCAGCCCCAACTAATGGATGTACTCCATTGACGTCGCAATTCCACGAAAATAGCCCAGATCACGGTCAGCGTTATATCTGGAATTTTGATGATGGCGACTTCGAAAACTTATCATTCGACAAACATCCTGTTCACACATTCTATAATGCAAGAACTTATAATGTTGGACTCGAAATAACTTCGACAGATGGTTGCAAAGTTGATACAACTATTGGAATAGTTGTGTTCCCAATTCCTGAGGCAGAATTTAGAGCAAATACAACAACAGTAACAATTGCAAGTCCTCTTGTTTACTTTACAAACTATACAAACGGAGGTTTCTGGTTTAACTGGGATTTTAATGATGGTACCTTTAGCACCGAAACTAATCCAACACATGAATTTACAATGCCTGGCAATTACCATATAAATATGGAAGCAACTTCGCTTTATGGTTGTAAGGATACAGCAGGAGTAGATATATATGTTTCAAACGAACTTGCAGTTTATGCTCCAACAGCTTTTACTCCTAACTACGACGAAATAAACGAAACGTTTAAAGTAATTGTTGATGGAATTGATCCTGAAACTTATGTTATGGTTATTTACAATCGTTGGGGAGAAATCGTATTCGAGTCGGAAGGCTACGACCAAGAATGGAATGGTCGCTACGGAGATGTTGAATGCGGACCTGGATTGTATGTTTGGGTGGTTACATTTACCGACCTTTATGGAAATGAACACTCACACACCGGAAATGTTACTCTCATAAAATAGCCCCTTTGGAGTCACACCAAAAGCACTGCATTTTGCGGTGCTTTTTTTTTGATGACGATATTCTGATGGTAGAAATCAGGTATTACTAAAAAGCTAGGAAACATTATATTTACCGAATTACCTTCGGTGAGGGCTAAAGCCGTTCTCTCATTGGTAGTTAGGGACTACTGAAAAACTTTACAACACTTGATTCTAAGGCAAAATTGTTGATATTTTGACCGATTTAGTGCAAGCAAAAATAGTAAATGATTTAAAAAACCTTGCAGTATATTTTAATCTCGAAA
>JAQVGK010000593.1 GCA_028696755.1 Bacteroidales bacterium
AATCTGGAGAAAAACAAGATGCACCAACGGGCAAATCAAAAAAAGAAGTGCCTGGTATAGACCAAGAAGAATTAAAAAAATATCAAGATCGTATAGCAAAAGAATTAAAAAAGGATGCCAATATTTATGAGAAAATGCGTCGAGAGGTTTTACCGCTGATAGATAAACTTGAGACGGAATTACGAGAAATTTTTGTGGCTAGACAAGCTAAGGGGTGGAAGACTGGGTTTACAACCGGCAAACGCATTGATATCAAAAGACGAATTCAAGAAAAAGCAAAGTCAATTCCAACAGTGGAGAGCAAAGCTTGGCAAAAACGCGAATTGCCCAAAGAAAAAGATTATGCAATATCCTTGCTTGTAGATTTGTCTGCTTCTATGGATTGTGATAATAAAATTAAAGAAACTTTTAAAGCAGTTATTGTTTTATCAGAAGTATTGAATCGTTTGTCAATAAATTTTGAAATTCTTGGTTTCAATACTAGAATTTATGAATATAAAGATTTTGACCAGCCTATGTCAAAACCAATAAGAGAAAATATGGGTGGAATGCTTAAAGAGGTTGATAATTATGAGTGGTCTTGCAATACTGATAGTGGCTGGGCTCTTGAAGAAGCTTCTGAGCGGTTATCTCACCAAAAAGCTGATCAAAAATTCTTAATTGTTCTATCCGATGGAATGCCACAAGAATCAGCAATGCACCTTCGTTCAAAATATGAATTAGGGAAAGTTATTCAAAAAGTCCTCGCAGAGACCGACATTAAACTGATCGGTCTTGGTGTTGGTGAAGGAACTGAGCATGTTGGCGAGTATTATCCAAACAGTATCGCCAACGTAGAGGTTAAAGAGATGGCCGAAAAATTGGCTGATCTTATAGAGGAAGTTGTTGCCAATTATGATAAATTTTAGTATTGTTTAATTATCAAACATATGTCAAAAACGAACGATAAAACATCAATTGAAAAGTTTCTTTCGTCACTGGCAGGCTCAAAAGAGGTGGGTTTGGTTATTGCCAATAATCAAATTGAATATAAAAAATTTGCAAAAATCTTGCATGATCTCGGTTTTCATAAATCAGACAATGTCACAGATATTTTAAAGGTTAAAAAAACGTATTTTACAATTAATCAAAACACGGAGAAGGAGGTCTATGATTTTGTTGTTCAGTATCCAACTGGACAAATCGAAATTTTTGACAAAAAAATTCTGCAGTCGCACATATTCTCTCCTAATTATAAAGATTCAGCTGTTGTCTTGCTCGTCGACCAAGACAGTTTAAATAAATTACAAGCCAAGGGCTTCAATTTTCTATCTGCTTCTGGCCCTGCTTATAGATCATAAACATTATGAATTCACCAGAAAGACAATTTAATGCTCTTACTTCAGATCAAGACAAATCTTCCAATGAAATTAAAAAGACTACGGAGGCTGTTGATGAATTAAGGCCGATCATAGAAACCGAAACTAGTATGTCCTATTTAGGAGTTAAACTTGAAAAGGCTGAAGTAAGAGACAGCCAGTTCGTTCCTAAAACAGAACAATACGAGGATTTTATCAATGACAAAGAAGTAGCATTACCTTTACAGCGGGATATCGCCGTAGCCTTTTTGAACGGTGAGCCATTACTTATTGAGGGGGGTACGTCTTTGGGTAAGACCACTACCGTAAGGAAAATGGCGGCGGAGTTGGGTTACGAGGTTCATTATGCCAACCTGAACGGAGCAACTGATGTCGAAGATTTAATGGGTAGATATATTCCCAATCCTTACAAAAACAAGCCGGAAGATCCAGAATATATTTTTGCCGACGGCAAAGTAACCAGCGGACTAAGACAGGAAGAAGGAAAGATAAAAATAATTATTTTAGATGAATTTAATTCGGCAGCCCCCAATATCCTTATACGTCTACATGAAGTTTTAGACGCTCTTGAGCGTGGAGGCGACGTGATTCTTTCTGAGGATGCTTCCGAGTCTATTTCTGTAAATAAAGAAAAGACAAAAATTGTCGCCCTAATGAACCCAGTTGGCAAAGGATATTTAGGTCGCGAGCCCTTAGATCCAGCTCAACTTCGCAGATGGGTTTATAAAAAAATGCCACCTGAATTACCCGTAAGCACCTTTTCTTATTCAACCGATGCCTTGTTTAAAGCAGGGCCGGAATCGCAGCATATCACTACTGATATGTTTCTTAAAAGTCGTGAGGATGCTTTAACCCTTGAGCAATTGCCGGAAATTCCGGGCATGCGAGAAGTTTTAGAGAAATATAAGGAATTTCACAAAGCAGCTAAGGAGCTTGTGAAAAGCAGAAAAATTGCACAAGATCAGTCACAGCCATTTACTTATGATGATCGTATGGAGCCACGTCGTGTAAGGGATTTTGTTTTGCGATTTTATAATGGAGACATTAACGAAACCTTCCAACAGGCGTTAAGATATTATTATGCCAATAAACTGGAGAGTGATGTGGACAGAAAAAAACTTGAAGAATTAATTAGACTTGTGGAATACAAGCCTAAAGTTGCTGACTCAAAACGCAGAGGAATAGAGG
>JAQVGK010000594.1 GCA_028696755.1 Bacteroidales bacterium
TTTTATAAAGAGGTATTCGGTAATGCCATCCTTCTCGGTTTAAAACGCCTATATTTCGGGTATTACGTCCGGTTAACATTTCAAACCCCAGAGCTTTTCCAACAAGTTCATATTGGTGAATACGCAATTTGTGATAAGCATTTTGTAATAAATACAGATATAATTGTTCTCTTTTAATTCCGCCTTTAATAAATTTGTTAATGACGGCTTGACATTCTTGTTTTCTGCTGTATCTTGAAGCAGGCAAATTTGAGAGCATTTGTGCTAGCCTGACATTTGTATGAATTGCAGGAGTGGAGGTCAGTTCAAAGCTATCGGGCATAGTTTCTGGAATCCTAATGCTTGTCCGAGTTTTTTCAGCTATATTTGCAGTTTTTCGTTTTGGAATAACGGCAGTTAATACTTTTGTAATAATACCCATGTGCACAAATTTATTAATTACACTTATTTTTATAAACCACAGGCATGAAATTTTTTGTTATTTTATGCTTCTTAACAGTCTTGATATTTTATTTTTAAGAACTTGAGGTTTTACAGCCATTTTTGCAAAAGTTTTGCCTTGGGTTGTATGAGCTTTTTTATCAAAAACAGATATAACTATACCTGTGGGTACACGCATTTCATCTTGGATAATTTGAGCAGTAATATGTTTATTTGCTCTTGAGTTGCCTATGCTATAAATAGCATTTTTTTGTTTGGAATTTAAAAGAGCTTTGCCTTCATCGCTTATATGTGCACTTCTAAAGTTTGTATTTGTATTTATTTTGGTAATATTCATCTTAACCTTCTAATTTATATGTATGTTTATATAATAACCAAAACAAAAAGATTTTTTAATAGTTAAAAACTACAAAAGCTCTTTTATTGCTTCGCTAATGCAGGGCAATAAATCTGATGCGTTGGTTGAATATTCGGTCAATTTTTCAGAAGCCGCTTCGCCTGTAAGCCCATGGATATAAACTCCGCAAACAGCACTGTACAAAGGCGATAGCCCTTGCGCTGCAAGTCCTGAGATTATACCTGTCAAAACATCCCCTGCCCCTGCTTTAGAAAGAGCCGAGTTACCCGTGTAGTTGATAAAAACTTTTTCCCCATCTGTAATAATGCTTTGATTACCTTTTAAAACCACAATTGCGTTGAATTTTTCCGCTGCAAGTATGGCGCATTTTACTCTGTCTGATGCTATTTCATCAGTGCTGATACCTAAAAGCCTTGATAATTCTTTAGGATGAGGAGTTAAGACGGTATTTTCAGGCAAATCGGTAATGTTTAATTTTGATATTATGTTTAATCCGTCAGCGTCAATAATAACAGGGATTTTAACGTTTTTTATTTCTGTAAAGAATTTTTGGACAAATTGTTCGATATTACTTTGCGGATAATTAATTGAAGATAGTCCGCAGCCTATAGATACAGCTGTGTATTTAGGTAAAATTTCAAGGATTTTTTTATAGTCGTTGTTTGAAATGCAACCGTCTTTTTCTTCCAAAGGCAATAAAACTATATCAGGCGAAAGTGCTCTTAATGAGTTGGCGACTGTTTTGCAGCAACCCGCGGTAACGTAGCCTGCACCGATTTTGAGGGCGGAAATTGACGACAAAAACGCAGCTCCCGAATAATTGACAGAACCTGCGATATTAAGTACTGCGCCGTATGTGCCTTTGTGAGAATTTTGCTGTCTTTTAGGCAGCAGTTCTTTTACAAAATCTTTTTGTATACAAAATTCTTTGTTCATAAATTGAGGTTAGCGCATATTGACTGTTTTGTCTATATCGTAGTTAATTACCTTAATTGGCGGGCAGATTAATTTTGGACTGTATGATATAATAAGCTTGCGAGGTGTTTTTATGAATATTGTAGTATGTTTAAAACAGGTGCCTGATACTCAGGATATTAAATGGACCGATAAAGGCACAATGATTAGAGAAGGTGTGGAAAGCGTGACCAATCCTTGTGATGAGTATGCGCTTGAGTTTGCGTTGAAAATCAAAGACACAATCCCTGACGCCAAAATAACCGTTGTTTCCATGGGTCCGCCGCAAGCTGAGCAAATGCTTCGCACAGCCGTTGCAAAAGGCGCAGATTATGCGGTTATTGCTACAGATAAAAAATTCTCCGGCTCTGATACGCAGGCTACCAGTATAACTTTGGCTCACACAATCAAAAACACCGTAAAAGATTATGATTTAATAATTTGCGGGCAGTTTGCTTCTGACGGTGATACAGCTCAAACAGGTCCTGCTTTGGCTAATCATCTCGGTTTAGAGCAAATAACCTATGTGACTGAGATTGCAGATATTAATCAAGATACAATAACCGTTAAAAAAGAAATCCCCGAAGGTACTTACACAATCAAAAGCAAATTACCTGTTGTAATTTGCGTATCTCAAAACGATTGTACGCCAAGGCATTTTACGATAAAAGGTTATATAAATTCTTACTCTGCAGAGGTTAAAACGGCAAACAAAGAAATCATAAGTATCAGTGATGAAGCCATAGGCTTTAAAGGTTCACCTACTTATGTTTCGAGGACTTTTACCCCTGA
>JAQVGK010000595.1 GCA_028696755.1 Bacteroidales bacterium
TATCAGCCGATATGCAAATAAGCCCATCGGTTGATGAAGCAATCCAATAGTTGCCTTCTCTATCGTGGTAAAAATCGGTTATTGTACTTGTGAGTTGAGCATTTAAATCTTGAAGCCTGTTTTCAATTACATTATCGTTCCAATTAACATGATACAAACCTAAGTCGGAAATCACAGCCAGGAAATCTTCTTGTTTGTTATACCTCATAGTATTCAACAAACAATAAGTTACATTACTTTCTTTATGGTATAATTCAATAACATTGCTTGTCTCAGTGGTTTTGTTAAAATTTAAAAGTATTTGCGAATGGAATTGCGTATGTATAATCAAATTATTGTTGCCAATTTCTTTTATTCCAACAATTTGTTGCATTTCGTCAGCATGTTTACTGCATGGGTGAAATGTCTTTAGAAGATTCATATTCGAATCATACTTTCCTAAAAGCCCATCATAAGTACCTAGCCAAGTAACACCATCCATATCAGTGATTACTGCAGTTACTTTAGTTCCGTTTAATTTTTTTAGCAATGTTTTACTCTTCTTATTTTTAAATTGTTGAGTATGAATATTCCATTCAGAAAGTCCATAGTTGGTTCCAAAGTAAATATTTGGTTCATCTACAAAAACAGAAACCCCCTCATTGGCTACTAATGAATTGCTATTGCCTTTCTCGGGAAATATATTCTGAAAGAGTTGATTATCGGGTTGAATACAGATTAATCCGGCTCCATAAGTAGCAATCCATATTTCATTGTTTTGACCCAATAAAATATCATAAATACTGTTACTGTTAATTGAAACTGCACTGGTATTGCGATTAATTTTTCTTTTAAATTTAAGGTTTTGATCAAGTATAATTATTCCATTCCCATCAGTTGCCAACCATATTTCATCTCCAATTTTTTTAAACGTTTTATAAAAATAGTGGTTATCAATCTCAATTTCACGTATATGTTTATTTTCAGCAATTGTGAAAAGTCTACCGCCATATGAACTCACAAGAAGCATACTATCGACTATTGCTATCTTAGCAATCGATAAATTTTTCAAGAAAGATGCTCTAACTGTTTTATAATTATCTTCGCGTTGAAAAAAAAACACCCCATCATTACTTTTGCTAACCCATAATCCTTTTTTCGAAAAACAAAAGTCAGAAATATCGTCATCCCGAAAAAATAAAACAGACTTATTATTTTCAATTTTAAAGATATTCGACATCATTAGATAATAAACAAAGCCATTATCTTCAACTAATTTAGCGATGTAACCTTCAGCTACATAATCAAAATAATTTGTTATCGGATTGTATTTGAATAAACCTATGTTTGTCCCTACCCAAAGTGTATTCTTTGAATCGTAAAACACCTGTGTTATTGAAGCATCTGATAATTCTTCGTAATGCTTAAAATCTTTGCCATCGTAACGTGCAATTCCATTATTGGTTCCAATCCAAATATAGCCATACTGATCTTGAGCTAGGCTGTTGGCAATATTTCTCGGAAGTCCCTCAATTTCTGTAAATTGCAAAATTCTTTCAGAGGAGATCGAAAAACACAATAAGCTTTTTAATAGTAAAAATCCAATAATTAAAAGTTTGCGATTTCGCATTTTTTACCGGCTATAATTCAAATACACCATAATTTCTACTTCCCAAATTTGATGTAATTCACAAATATAACAAAGTATTTTTCAATATTACCAGCTCAAATGTATACTCTTGGTTGACATAACAGCCCCACAATATAAAAATGATAGAATTTCGAAGATTTTAGATTTTTTTTTAAAGAAAGCATCATTTATGATAAACTATTTTTGATAATGATAAACATTTTGTCGTGAAATAATCATAGTTAATTTATTAAAAGATGAGAATTTTAAAAGTAGTAATATTTATAGTTTTGATTGCTCACACATTTTCTCCATTCGCACAAAACTTAAGCAACAACATTCGTTTAAACCAACTGGGATATTTACCCAACTCGGTTAAAATTGCAGCGGTGGTCAATGCAACGTCCGATAGTTTTAAGGTAATGGATCCCGATTTGTTGGAAGTAGTATTTCGGGGAGAACTTTTGCCATCTATACATTATTCGGCATCGGACGAAAATGTACGCCTGGCCGATTTTACACTCATGAACGAACCGGGCAATTATGTGCTGGTGGTCGATGGCCTTGGAAAATCGTTTCCTTTTGAGGTTTCTGAAGATGTATTCACTAATTTAGCTAAGGCAACCCTGAAATACTACTATTACAACAGGGCATCAATGCCCATTTTGAGCGAATATGCCGGGGTTTGGGCCCGGCAAGCCGGACACCCAGATACAGCCGTGGTTATATTGCCATCGGCGGCTTCGGAAAACAGGCCGGCAGGAACAATCATTTCAACACCCGGTGGTTGGTACGATGCCGGCGATTACAATAAATACATTGTAAGTTCGGGGGGAACCGTTTTTACCCTGCTCTCGGCTTACGAAACCTATCCCGAATTATACGATTCACTCAACCTGAACATTCCGGAAAGCAACAACGGTATTCCCGAGATA
>JAQVGK010000596.1 GCA_028696755.1 Bacteroidales bacterium
TCGAGACATTTTGCTTTATTATCTTACCGAATAAAATCTTTCTTTTTGAACAGTATCTAATCCTAAAAACATCGCATAAAGCAAAACCCTTAGCAACCTTCCTGTGAGCAGTAATCGGTAATCGGTCCCGAGCCAGCGGCTCGTGCCCCGTAAACGAGGGTCTAAGGAAATCCTCGTTAAAAGAAGAAATTGCTTTGCATTTTTTACTTTTATCGAGTATGTTAAAATTGCAAATTGCTTTTTCATTAAATTCATAAAGCAATTACTATTTTAACGGGATGGCAGAATGCTAAATTTGGCAGTATGCTACCTCAGCCTTAGCCTCAGCCTTAGCCTTTTTTGTAATCGGTACAATTAGTTAAGCCTTCTCTCATCCAAACTGATAATCAATTCAGCATTTTTTCCATTCTCTGATTGAATGTAGTTGAAACAAACTGGTTTTGAGTTAAGTACAGTATAAACTTTAACATCGCATTGCTCTTTAGGCAATACAATTCCAGATAAGTCAGGATAGATTAGGTTTGCATAATCGTAAAGCTGTTTTGAATTTGTTTTGTTATCTGTACGTAAAGTTACCGACTGAATTTCGGAATTGTCGAATAAGGTTTCGTAAACACAATTCTGAACAGGACCAACTTTAGCCTCTGTAAAAGCCAGTATCCCAAAACTAATTGCGTTCTGATGCTCACTCGGATTATCTGTTCCGAAAATGTAAGTGTATCCAACCTGCCGCAAGGTGTCGAATTGTGCAGGAAAAGTCATGTTAGTGCGGTTTGTGGTTTCCTGAGAAAATACTACAACTGATACAAAAATCAAGAGTGTAAAAATGCCTAGATTTTTCATAAATGTGTGTTTTACTAAAACTTTTGATATTATTTTTTCCAAATATTCCTTTCAAACTTTGCACTCGAAAAGTTTTCTCCGTTAATAGTTGTATTTCCAGAAATACCACCCAGATAACCTAAGTGTGTGCAATCTTCGAGAACCACTTCTGATGTTAAATCAGCGCCACATTCAATTCCATGGTCGAAAACGTAAACAACTTTTCCTTGAAAAATATATTCATCGACTTGACCATCTTCGCAGGCCTCGTCGGCAAATTCGTTTATTTTCTCAACAATGCAAGTAGGAGTATTGCGAGCAATTCCATCTTTTTTGCAGGAATTAAATCCAAGTAATAATAAACCAAATATTGCCAAAACAATAATTTGAGTGATAATTTTTGTTTTCATAATAGTGATTGTTAGTTTATATATGAACGAAAAAAACTGTGAAATGGTATGCTCCATTAAGAGTAAAAAGTTTTGCATTGTAACAACATTGTTACTAACAAATATGTTACTAACAATGTTGTTACTAATGTATATTGTTGAATTACAGGGTGTTATGGGTCGTTTTGTGCTTGAAAGTTATTATAATAATAAATCTCAGCATCATAAAAGACGGCTTATTGCTTCAATATTTTAAACAATTTTGAATCATTTTCAAATTCTATTTTTAGCAAATAAATTCCAGGAGCAAAACTATTCATATCGAAGTATTCATCTAGATTTGAAACACCATTAAATGCTCGGCTCTCAATTATTTTGCTATCAATGCCAATCAATTCGATTTTAATTATTGGGGAGTATTTAGAATCAATATTAACAATCAGCTTATCTTCAACAGGATTTGGATAAATACTTATCTGCGGCTCAAGAGTAAATTTAATTCCTGATATAATATCTACATAAACAGAATCGTAATCGGTACAACCGAATTCATTGGTTACAGTTATGAAATACCATCCCGGATTTTCAGCAAGTAAAGTTTGTTCAGTGGAATTATCATTCCATAAGTATTCCGAAAACCCTGTGCCTGCATCCAGAACAACTGCAGCATCTGAATGTATTGTATCCTGACCGAATTCAACTTCAGGATCTGAAACAAAAATTGTTATTTCATCATAGTTACTGCACGATCCGATAAATACCTCAACTCCCAGTGTGCCGGCTTCATTTGTCTCAATAGTTTGAGAAGTATATCCGTTTGTCCAGTTCCATACTTCTGCAAATCCTGCATCAAGACTAAGACTTGTGCCTGAACAGATTGTTGTATCGTTTCCTAATGCAGGGAAAGGACTTGGATTTGTCTGGACATAGATGGTGTCGGATCTTGATGTTCCGCATGTGTTGACTGCTTCCACATAAATACCTGTTATACCTGTAAAATTTAAATTCCAGTTTAGTGCCAGAGTGTTTTGGTCTGTTGTATTACTTCCGCTTTCACCAGGAAATACTGTCCATATATATGAATCTGCTCCAGAAACTTCTGATGTGGAAAATTCTGTTGTTTCAGCAGTTTGGCATCTTTCTGTTATTCCGGTTGGTGTTTCGGGAATCACTGGTAAACTTAGAACTGTAACCAAAACCGTATCAACATCCTGACATGAATTAACTCCGGTAACTGTAACAATATATTCAGTGTCAGCAAGTGGCGAAACATTTATGACATCAGTTGTAGGGCCCCTGTTCCATTCATAAGAACTTCCACCAGTTGCT
>JAQVGK010000597.1 GCA_028696755.1 Bacteroidales bacterium
ATTCAAGACCGTATTGTTTTTCAAAATCCTTGACGTGATGATTATTTAATAAATCGCGAAAAGTTTCATTGTCTTCGATTAATTCTTCAACATCAGGAGCATTTGACCTTTTCTTTCTACGATTCACATTCCAACCCAATTTTTCAAGTTCATCGTAAATAGTTTTTTTTGTATGTGTATAGTTAAGAAATTCAGTCATGGTAATATCAAGCGAACTCATAGCTTCTTTAGCACTATTACCATACCCGGTAATATCCAAAGCAGGGGCGTAAGCAAAAAAGATTCCAGACTCTTCGTCCTTCCATTCTTTTATCATAACATACATTTGAGCTTTGCCTTTTTTTGCTTTGTAAACACCAGTTATTTTAGGTTGTTCCATACTATTTTATTGAATAAAATTGTAGTAATTGTACGTTTATCAGGCGGTTTTGTTTAAATATTCGGCATATTAATACTATGCAAATATGATAATTTTTTTGATATAAAAAAACCCTGTCAGATTTTTTAAGCTAACAGGGTGAATTAGGGATGGGAGTAAATTTACTCCAAAACAAATTTACGTAAATCGAGCCGAACACTGGCTAGTTTGTCAATTATTTCTTTGTTGTCAAAGTCGCCATCGGTGTGGTTCAGTATCAAAATGCAAAGGGCATCGGCCATGGCCTCGGTAACCTCGGTTAAAAAATCGGGGTTTGCTTTTAGCTGGTTTACAATGGCTTTAGTGTTGGCTGTCATGGTTTACCTCTCCTTCGTTAATTGTCTGCATTGCTTTTCGCGCGGTCATATATTCCTCAAACGATGCCGATAAACCAGCAAGGGCCTCCTGCACTTTTTGTTCGGCTTGTTTGTACTCTTTTTTCCAGCTTAAATAAACATCGCGTAATTTATCGGTTTCGGCTTTAGCCAGGGTAAGGTTATTGCTGCTATGCTCGGTAAGCATTTGTAAAAAATCAGATTCGGTAATACGGCCTTTGGCGGCAAACTGGTGGGCTGCATAAGCGCCCACTTCACCCCAAATAAGTTCCTGCCCATTTGGGAAGATTACTTTTTGCGGATCGCCCAGCTGGGCACTTCGCATTAAAACGTATTGGCATAGTTCCTGGAGACTATTTTTTGGAACATCTTCAACAATACGTGCATTGTTTTGGAATATTACTTTATATTCCGGTGTTTTTTTCAGTACATTTGTCATGACTTTATATTTTATAAGTTAGTACTAGCCCCTAAGTAGCGGTAACTACAAGGGGGCTTTTTATTCATCACTAGTTTGAAATGAAATTGTCATTTGCAAGTTTTTAATTCGTTCGCTGGTTGTACGCTTCCGGTTGCTTTTCTCGTTCTTTAGTTCATCCTGCAGCAATAAGTAACGTTCAAAATCAATTCCCGATTTATCCGCTTTTTCTTCCAGGACATTCATTTCTTCCTGAATTTCGAGGGTACGTTTAAAAGATGCATCCATTTTACGGGCTGTTCCAAACAACAATTCCTCAATGGTCATAAAAACCCAAAGGTCGAAAGCCGGATTTAACCATGCAGCAAATTTTAATGCCAAAACACGGTGCATCCAGGTGCCCGATTTTTGTTTTGAGTTCACCAAATCTTCCTCATTTTTTATTCCTAAAAAACCAGAATTCTGGTTTTTTAAGCACTCAGAAATGAATTCTTTTGTGTTTTTCAAAATCATAAAATCGGGCACATCTTTATTAAAAATCTTTGCCATTTGGGTGGCATTAACCATGGCATTTTTTTCTCTTAGAAAAACATCGAAGTCAATTCGAATGCCGTTAAACTCTTTTGGTACAATCATAATAAATGTTTTTAATAGTATTCGTTTGCGTATTTTAACTATGCAAATATAACATATTATTACATAATATTACAATTGTAATAATATTTTTTTAATAATTACAAACGATTATCTTTGTAAGAAAAATAATACTATGGCTAAAGATGTTATTTCAGTGAGAATAGAAGAGTCTATTATAAGGAGAGCAAGGTTAGAAGCAAAAAAAGAAAATAGACCTATTGGTAACTACATCGAAACCGTTTTAATAAAGCATTTTAATACAATAGATAAAACAAAAAACCCGACTGAGTAGTCGGGTTTTTTTTATTCTAAAATTTCAATAGCTTTTATTAATTTTTGCGATTGCTTTTTTGTTAACTCGCCTTCCAAATAGCCTTTATTTGTATTGATTCTTATTTTATCAATATCATCCTTTTTAAGCAAGTCAATCGAATTTTGTGTTAACAAATAGGCAATTTTAACAATGCTTCCACTTCCATACTGGCTAATTTGCGGACTACTTATTTTTGTTTCGAGACTCTCCAACTTTATAATATCACCATTGTAAAGCTTTAACATAAATTCATCGCCTTTATTAATGGTATAAACTGGAGTTTTTGAATAGATATCTAATTCAATAGTAAATTCACTATTAATCCAGTTAACACGATGTTTTACAACAAGGTCCATTCCGCGGTATAATGCCTCCCATGTTGTGCGAACTACAGTGTCGCCAGTAAACTCCTCAATTTTT
>JAQVGK010000598.1 GCA_028696755.1 Bacteroidales bacterium
GGCACGTTCCAAACGTTTATCCTCTTCAATATTCGGATTCTTTTTTGCTGAATCGTAGCCGAAAATTGCACCAGTTAATCCAGATGCAATAGGTATTAAACCAATATCAGTCTGTTGAAGTCTTTGAATTTGGGATGTGATTATTTGCTTTTCTTTTTCAAGTTTCAGTAACTCGTTGGATAGATTTTCTATTTCAAGTTTTGCCTCAATAAACTTTTCGTTAGGGACTTTGACAGTAATTTTAGATTTGCTTACAACCTTATTATCTGTCACAACACCTTTTAAGCCTGAGATAAATTTCTTATCCTTTTCGAGGAGTTCTTGTGTTTTCGACCATGCTTCGTGTCGGCAAGTAGAGCTGCAATATTTTGCATCATCTCTCTTCGCCTGAAATTCTCTTCCGCAGTTTTCACAGTTTTTAGTTTTCATAATTATTTGTCTCTTAATTTATTACTAATTTTTCTTTCTCAAGGATTTCTTTTAACAAGCAAAGCCTGTCATAATATGATTGATATGTTGGGTTATTCTCATTCTCTTTGACAATTATTAGCTCATTTTTAACAAATTTTACTGTATTTATTATTGTTTGTACATTATCCAACTTTAAAGGGGCATCAGGTAATTTGTTATTATTGTAAAATTGAGTTAGTGAGTCTATCTGCCAAATGCTTTTGTTTTTTAATTCAGGATTGGATTGAGATGCTGAGTTTAACTGTTGATTATCTAAATCATCAAATGCTTGATCAGCAACAAATTCTTTATGGTTAAATTTTAATAGGTAATCTGCAAGGTCGAGTCCTAATTTCTTTTCGGACTGGTCAGCATTTAATTCTAAAACATTAGAGACCTTTAAGGCAGAGGCAATGGATTTCAACCCCATAGCTTTTTCTGACCACTTGACAAAAGCATTTAAATCTGGATATAAAATTATCTTTCGGTTTTTAAGTACTTTAAATTTTTCTACTTGCAGATTGTGAATTCCACCTGTTGCTAACCAAATCATATTTGGAAAATAAACACTTGCAATAATTGCCGTTTTTTCACTTTCAACTATTGCAACAATTTTTCGTTTGTTTTCTTGATAACTAAGTAAATGTTCGCCGAAGAGACATTGTTTGAGAGTAAAATCGGATATTTTGAATTTAGCATGAATCCATGAGAAAGCTCCAGACACATTTTTAATTCTATTACCTGTATTTTTATCGTATAACATAATTTTACCTGTCCGTACATCAAAGTCTTTGTCTATTTGCCAAAAAATAGTTTTAAATGGTAACTTGTCAGATGACCCAATAAAATATTTTTTAACAAGGAATTCAGCAGTTACATGGCCAAAATGATTTATTAGGAATTTTACAAAATTGTTGCGGTTTGCAATTTTATTAATATCCTCGCTAAATGAGACTGTCGGATTGAATATTATATCCGGAATTAAACTTGTTCCAATAGTTTCCTTAGGCTTAAATATTTGATGATCAAGGCTTGTACTTGATTCAAAATTCAATGAATCAGGATTGGTCTTGAAGTACATTGCAGGAGTGTAGTGATAACCACACTCGTTTATTCTGTCACACTTTCCAACTAATTCTGATAAATACTGGTTTGTTGTTGTGTCAATATATCTGACAAACTTATGTGGCTTATTGCATTTGGGACAAGTGTATCTACTTTGTGAACCTTTGTATTTTTCTAATTCAAACCTATGTATCTTCATTTTTTAAAATTTTTATCTCGTAAAATTCGTAACCATCGTAAATAAGATTTAGAATTACGATTGTTACGATTGTTACGATTTATTCATTATAATCATCATTCGCATGATGATTTTTTATCCAATTACGAACTGTTCCTTCCGTAACTGCAAATACTTTTGCAATTCCCACATTAGACTTACCTTCTTTTTCCATCTGAATAGCCTCCTTTATTCGATTATTCTTCTCTGATGTTGTAATCTTCTTTAAATGTTCATTTTCGGTGCAATATGAAATAAACTCCAACTCAATAAAGTTTGAATTTTTTGAAAGCCTGCACAAAACAACATTGTTGCTATCGTAAACACAATTTGTGTTTCTGACTTTTATCTGTTTAATATACCTCAGATTGCTGTCTTGACTACTTTCTCCTAATGCAAATGCACTATCACAAAAATTTATTAGCATCTTACTGCCAGATAAGTCGTTTCTTGTTAATGGTTTTGTATTGTTTCTTTTTGGAGTGTGTGCTAATATTAAGATTGATAGATTGTATTTCTTCTTTAGTTTTTTTAAGTTTTTCATAAACGGCAATGCATCCTTTGCATGTTCATTGTCTGACTTTAAGTATGTCAGGTTATCTATTATGAGAATTCTGGCTCCAGTTTCAAGTACTATTTTTTCAATGTTTTTAATCAATTTTTTTTCAAATTCTACATCGTCTAAGATTTCAGCATCCATATTAATTTCTACCCGTAAAAAATTATCAGACCAAGTGTAATGGTCACAATAATTATTAGAATATCTATTTTCAAATTGTTTATCAGATAATTCAAAATCAAAATAGA
>JAQVGK010000599.1 GCA_028696755.1 Bacteroidales bacterium
TTTTATCACTCCTAGTTAGCGCTTGTCAAGCATTGCTGAGTTTCGAGCTCAATTAGGCTCGCTTTCTGCGACTCATTGTATGACAAGCTCATACTTCGCTAGACATTTTACATTTTGCCAAGAAATTATTCAGTAGGTATTAAAATTTCCATTCCATCATATGCATAATCAAAGTTGACTTCCGGATATTTATCTTTCATTTTTTGTAGTATTTCTTCTCCCCAATGGCAAATATCAATTGCTTCAATGTGGGTCAAGATTGCTTTTTTAGGATTAACTTCGTTTATTCGCTTCATCAAATCGCCGAAAAATATTTCGGATGAATCCTCGGCAAATACGCCACATTCATTGATTAACAAATCTAAATCATGAAATTTATTATAGTTTTCAAAACTGACTGTATCGCAAGGTGCATAAAGTATCTTTTGATTTTTACCCTTTATTAAGTAAGCGTAAGTCTCGGAGCTATCACTGTATTTAACTGCAGAAATGGTGATATCATCGATTTTTATTGGTTCTCCATCCTCAATCAAATGCAAATTTGCAGTTTTTTGAGTATTGATCATATGTTCTATCGACGGGTATCGCTTCTTTAGGGTTTCAAATACATCTTTCGGAATAAATATATTTATGGCCTTCTTCGCCTTGCCTGAGATAAAATCAAAATTAGCTTCCAATATCGGCCTTAGCCCGAAAGTGTGATCAGGGTGCCAATGAGTTATAAATAGATTTTTTACATCCTTAATGTCTCTTCGATTAAGCGAATCAGCGATATCTTCACCGCAATCAATCACAGTGTCGATATCATTTATAAACAGCGAACTACTATTTCTTTTAAATGGTTCACCAACTTTTCTTGCTTTCACGCATGTCTTACATTGACAAAAAGGACGAGGTGTCGTTGTCGCACCCCCAGATCCCAAAATTGTTAATTTAATATTATTCATACCTGTATCTTATCATTATTTGGTTTATTACCGCCAGTCTTCCCATCTTACCCTCCTTCAATCAATGAGCTACGGTAGGGCGGGTAGAACAAAACGGACTTCTGTCTCAGGGTAATAGGTTTTGCATCAAACTTGTAAAATCTTAAGTTTTCCTTCCCATAACTTTTGATATAGGTAATTTAATCTTAAAAACTAAAGACAAAATAACTGTCAGAAAAATAAATACAATTGAAGCAATTCCAAACATTCCCTGCACACCGTATCGATCACTTACATAGCCAAGTGCGAAAAGCGTAGCTGAAACGAAAAAACTATCAAACATATTTCCTGTTGACATTATTGTTGTGCGATTTTCCGAACTTATATTTTTGTTAAGAATATCGCTCATTAGCACATCGCTTGCCCCAGACAAAAGAGAGAAAAATAAAATGACTGCGATGAGTGAATAGCTTTTGCTGAAAGCAAAGCCGACTAATGCGAACAAAATCAATACGGCTTCAAAAATGAGCAGGCGCTTATTAGGATGCATTTCTAGCTTATGTAGCAACAAACTGCCCAAACCCTCACATAAGCGAGAAAATAAATAGATAATCCCAAAATATTGCAAAGGCACGCCGGCAATTTTTATTATTGGTTGAAAATATTCGAACATCAATAATATAAATCCCGAAAACAACATATCCAAAGATAAAGCTAAAACCACTTTTTTATTCGCAATTATTTCTTTAAGCGCGTTTAACATTGTGTGGCGGGTAGTATATTTTATTTGTTTTTTATTACGGGGAGGTTCGATTAATAAACCTGCCGTAATAAATGAAATTAGATAAAATCCAAAACCCAACAGATAAGGATATTTAATATTGTGAAGATATAGGTAAGGAAGAAGTAAAACAATCAGACCACTCAACATTTTCGGTGGAAATTTTATTCTGCCTTGGAATTTTTTGTACTGTTTCTCAACTCCCAGGACAGTGAGGGTATCATACAGCAAAGCGCTTGCATTCCCTGAACCAATGGCCAAAGCTAAACCGTAGGCAATATTGGCTAAGGCGAATAGAGTAAATGAATTGCCGAATACAAAGAGGGCCATACTTGTCATGCCAAGCAGACCGTAAATTAAGGATGCCTTTTTTCTTCCATGAACATCAGATATGGCTCCGCCATACATTTCCATCGAAGCATCAGTTAACCAAACAATCGATGATAATATGCCGATTTGGCTGTAGCTAAGACCGAATGCTTGGTAAAGCAACATCATAACCGGGCCGACGACCCGTTTGGAAAACATCAGATGAAGCGTAAGGAATAGAATATTCCTTTTGTACTTTTGATTTTTAGATTTTTTCATAACAAAAAATAGAGAATTAATGATAATTCGACGAGTACGCTAAAAACAATATTTGAATAAGAGAGATCTTAACAAGCAGCTAATTTCCTTGCCAAAAACGGCATAAAACTAGCTTGTTTGTAAAGATTACAAACTTAGATGACTTGAGGCCAACAGATCGTGAAGTGACTCTCCCTTTGGTCGAATATACGCCAAAATAATAATGGTGAGTATTAGAGATCGTGTGCATGTCGCAGAGGCAACA
>JAQVGK010000067.1 GCA_028696755.1 Bacteroidales bacterium
ACCAATTTCCCCACCGAAACTTTATCACCAGCAATTAGTTTTACAAAGTAAAGGCCTTTGGAGAGATCGGTTATTGTGATTTGTTCTCCATTGTAATTTGTGATTTCCTTCGAGATTATTCACATCAAATCGCAATTTTAGAGTTAATTTTGCGGTTTGGTTCTATCACGAGTACTTCTAAAAACTCCACCTTCCCCTCAAGAAAGCATAACTTCCACGGCCTCCTTCGGTTCGTGGAATGTCGCTGTAAAAGCTTTGAACATTTAGGTCTATCATAAAATTATCGGCCATAGAAAATGAGATAGATGGACCAGCAAAGACAAAATTTTGAGTTGGACTGTACATTGCCGACAAACTTATATTGATTAATGGCGAAACGGGATATGCCATCATCGCAAAAACTGCAAAGCGCGAAAACCAAAGGTTCTTTGCACTAAGGTTCATCGTGTAAAAATTGGCAATATTAAAATTGGCTTGTTTTGGAGCCGAATTATTAAATAGGACCTCGCATTGCGCCATTATCGAGTTTTTAAAAACATAATCATAACCTAGCGAAATGGAATAGACACCTGTTGTGTCGGCTATTTTCTCTGTTGGATGAAAGTATGCTGCTTCACCACGCAAACTTCCTTTTAATAAGTTGCCGGTAAAACCCATTCCAGCAGCAAAATCATCGGAACGATACAAGCCTGCCAAAAACTGAATGTCGAAGCCCTTGGCGTTAAAAACATACATTCCGGCAGCAGTAATGCTAGTGTCGCTATTTACCGAAGCAGCGAGATCAATTCTAGAGGCATAATCAAGGTTATACTGAATTCTTATTGCATCGCTTCCAGGCTTTTCCTCGTAATCAAAATCAAAATAAGAATATGCATTAAACAAATCGTTCGAGTTCCACACAAATGTCTGTCCCCAATTTATGCGATGTCGGCCAAGAGTAAAATCCCATTTGCCTTTTTGAATGTCGATAAATGCACGATCGATAGAAGTATTAAAGAAAAACGATTTGTTCTCGAGATAATTCCACGACAAATCAAACAATCCATTGTTTTTGTCAACCATCGCAGCATAAGTATTGCCAATTCCGGGAATATACATCATGCTAACCTGCTGACCAAATAAAAACCTGTTTCGTACACTCACTTTAAAATCAAGCCATTGAGCCGGTGCATACGAAAAATCTAGTCGATTATGAATGAGATTATCGGTAATCCAATAATCCGAAATATCCGAAAAAGCAGTTGTCTGCATATATTTTACATAGCCGTCAAGCTCTGGCTTAGGCTTTTCCTGCTGCGAGAAAGCAGAATAAGCAAAACTAAAGGCTAATATGAGAAGTATTGATTTTTTTTTCATGTTTTTTGCTTCAATGGTCGAAGTGTTTTAAAACTTTCATTTCTTTTCTAAAACTCTTTTCAAATTCGTATTAGGGCTTATAATTCTAGTTTATGCAGCACACCTTTGCTCCGCTTTCTTCGACGGCACAGATTGAATTAGACGAAAAACTTGTTCGGTGTCGGCTACGTCAGTAAGTCGCATTTTCCCATCTTCGGCAATCATTTTCAACTGGTTACAATTTGTAACCGTTTGATTACCTTCTTTAATTAATCTGGTTTTAAGAACCTTCCAATAATTTCTTGCTGCTTGAAAATTTTGCTGATCTGTTAATACAGCAATAATATCAATTACCGAAAAATACCTCTTTTCTTGGTCGATGTCCCAATGTGTGCGAACTTGTTTTTGCTCAAAAACTTTTATTGAATTTTCTTTTGTCATGATAAATTGGTTTGATGTAAAATTACGAAAGAAGACTTAAATTCTTGAAGAAATGATGCTGAACTTATTCACAATCTTTAAATTTTTACATCACTTTTAACCTTGCCATCGTCAATTGTAATAACTCTTCTTGCCTTGTCAACTACTCGCTGGTCGTGGGTCGAGAAGATAAATGTAATGTTCTCTTTTTTGTTAAGTTCCTGCATAATTTCCAACAAATTGTTGGTAGAAGCAGAATCCAGATTTGCTGTTGGTTCATCGGCCAAAATAAACTTTGGTTTAGATGCTAATGCTCTAGCAACTGCAACGCGCTGCTGCTGTCCACCCGATAGTTTTGCCGGACGACTATTTAGTCTGTCGCCAAGTCCTACCGCCTGCAACATTTCTATTGCTCTCTGCTCACGATCTTTCTTGTTCTGATTTTGTAGCTGCATGATAAATTCGACATTCTCTTTTGCAGTTAATACCGGAATAAGATTGTAAGCCTGAAACACAAAACCAATGTTTTTGAGGCGGAAATCAATCACTTGTTTTGAGTTAAGCGATCCGATATTTACACCATCGATAACCACTTCGCCCTCGGTAGGTTTATCCAATCCGCCCAGCATATTTAAAAATGTTGTTTTTCCCGAACCCGACGGACCAACAATTGCGGTAAACTCGCCTTGTTCAAAACTTAAATCTATTCCGTTTACCGCGCGCACCGGAATTTCGGTCTCGGTGTAAACTTTGTGCAGGTTTTTGATTTCTATTATTTTCATAATGTCTATTTTTAAGTGCCTAGAATGCCTAAAGTGCGCTAGAGTGTCTAGAGTACTTGGGCTACTGGCGGTTTTATTCTGTTTTGTTTAACATTCTTTTTTTGTCCTCATTAGTTATTATAGTATTTAAGTAAATATCTTTATCTATTTAAGTTTTGTCTTATTAATTCTCAACATTAACTCTGTTTTATTTATCTAATCAAATTTCTAAACTTCTCAATTATATCAATTTCCATTTAAGTACTTTAGGCACTCCGAACTTTAGTGCACTTTAGACACTTCTTAAAAGCACTCTAGGCACTCCAAGTACGGTTCGACCTTGCTCACCGCATCGCTTTAGGCACTTACTCTGTTCGTAAAACTTCTGCTGGATTCATTTTTATTGCTCTACGAATTGGAAAAATTGCCGCAAACAATGCTGTTACAATTGTAAGCACCACAACCTGAATGTAAAATTCGGTGTTAAGCGCTGGGTAAAGCATTGCATCATAACCAACTGCTTCGAATCCTTCGGCATACATTCCTAAATTTATTCCAACCTTACCAAAATACGACACTAAGACCTGAGAGATTGCCATTCCAGCAATAGTTCCGATAAATGTGAGGAAAATTGTTTCCCAAACAATCATGCTTCGTATTTTGGCTTTATTCATCCCAATGGCCATCATCATGCCTAGCTCTTTTTTTCTTTCAAGAATTGCCATCAACATTGTATTTACAATTCCAAAAGCAAGCGCCATAAGAATGATTGCCAAAATGTACCCGCTGTACTGAGCCATCATATCTGTCATCATTCCTAAGTCGGGACTGATTTCTTTCCATGTACGTACTGTGAGGTCATTGGCACACAACTTAGCAATCTCCTCCTTGGATTTTTCAAGATTATCGTTATCACTTAACAAAACTGCAATTTCCTGAACAGTGTTTTCGTCATATCCAGTTATAGCGCAAAGATGATCTTTCTTTACAAAGACTTGCATCTCGTCGTACATGCCGTTTACAGTTTTATAAATTCCACACACCTTGTAATTGTCGGCAACAATATTTCCGTCAGCATCCTGAAAAGTAAGAACTAGTTTCGATTTAATGTCCAATTTAAGCTTATCGGCCAGCTTTTTACTGATTACAATTTCGTTTGATTTTTTATCTGTAAAAAACTCCCCAACAACAATTTTGGTGTGCAGGTCGCTAATTTGAATTTCTTCGGAAGGAACAATTCCGTTAACAACCACACCTCCGGCGGTTTCGGCAGAGCTAATCATTGCTCCAATCTTTAAGCGCCCAGTTACTGCTTTAACACCTTCTGTCTTTTTTATGCTCGTAATTATTTCATCGGAATTGCTGATATTAAACTCTTGCTCCTGATTTGCAATAAAGTCTTTGTGATGAATTTGGATGTGCGACATTTCGGTATTTATCGCAGTATCAACACGCTGGTTCATCATTCCAATCATTGCGGCAGTGGAGAAAATTCCACCAACCATACCAATACAAACCGATGCAAGAACAACCAAACTCCGGGTTTTACTTCGCCAGATATTTCTCCATGCTATTTTTATAATTTCCATAATCGTCGGTTTTATTTTCTTAGAGACTTAATAACATTGAGTTTCGACACACCATATAGTGGATACAAAACTGCAATCAATGTAATTATTACAACTACCACGGGCTGAGAAATAAAGTAATCTATAGTCCAAGCAACTGGCATAATTGGTTCAAATCCATAAGCTTCGTAGGTTTTGGCCATATCGCCTGTAAATTGTATAGGATTAAGGTACAGATAATACATTACTGGAACGCTAGCAACTATCGAAGCTGCTATACCCAAAAAGGTTATTAGGAGCATTTCGGTTGCAACCATTTTTACAATTTTCATCTTCTGCATTCCAACAGCCACCATAATACCAAACTCTTTGGTGCGCTCGGTAATCATCATAAGGGCAGTTCCAAAAATGCCAAAACCAATAACGACATAAAGAATCAAAAGAAAAATTCTTCCGCCACCTTTGTCAGAGTCAATAAACTGACGAATCTCGGGCATCTCTTCTTCCCAGTGAAAAATTTCGTAGCCTGCAGGTAATTTACTGCGCAATTCTTCGGTTGTCTCTTTAAATTTGTCGGGATCTTTGTAGGATAATGAGATTCCTGTTAGTCGTCCCTGCAAGCTATACAACTCCTGAGCACTTTCAATGCTGAGATATGCCAAGCCAGCGTTTAACTGTGGATTTGGTAAGGAGATAATTGCACAAATTCTGTAAAGTCCTACAGCGCTCATTCCCTGATAACCCTGACCGATAAGAGCAATCGAATCTCCAATTTCCGCACCCAGATACTCAGCAAGTTTTTGTGTTAGAACAATTCCTCCTTTTTCTGCCTCCGCCAATTTTCCAGCTACAAGTCTTTTCTTTATCCCTGGTTTTTCAAATTCTATTGCTGGATCTACACCAAACACAGCAATTCCCTTCGATTTTTCTTCGAAAGCACTAAGTGCAAAGCTTTCGATTCGTGGTTGAATTTGACTAACTTCCGGATTCGACAACAGATACTTTTCTATTTCGGGAGTGTAATCCAGCGAATTTGTTAGTACTTTGTCTTCCGAATATCCTTTTCCGTGCACTTGTGCATATCCATAAAAATCTTCTACCGAGATTTTTATCATGTGTGCATAAGTTCCTTCTTGCAAGCCCACCATCAGTATTGCAAGGAATAGTGCGAAAAACACCGAGGCCGCTGTTATCAGCGTTCGCTTTTTGTTTCGCCAAATGTTTCGCCATGCGAGTTTTAGGTAGTTCATGGTTTCGTTTTTATATGATTTATTTATGTGTATTTCGGTAGGGCAAATTCATGAATTTACCCTACAATACACATACATTATAACATCATTTATTTAATCTTCTTCATATTCTGTTGAGTAAAAAACGTCTCATCCAATTTATAATCGAAAATTATATTCGTCATAATTAAGATGGTTTTGTTTCCTTTTTTATCGGCAGGAATTGTGGTAAAAACTGTCGGCAACTTTTTCCCTCCCAGTGTCTTGATGTCGGAAGCAATTTCGGTTTTTATCAAATCGTTGTCCTCATCGTAATAATCCGATTTTAAAATAAAATAATCGTCCTTACTTATCCACATTACAATTTTACCCCAAACAACATTTGCTGTTTCGAGAGGAATTAGTTCTATTTTCCAACATGCGAGTTCAGAATAATTTTCGCTGCCCAAAATTTTGTGCTTATACGCGTTTACAATTGATGATTGATTTATCAGATCGTCGTTTGTAAAATCGCTCCCCATCCACGACTGCATCATCATCGAAGGAGGAAGTTTAATCATTCGGTTGATTGCAGGCTGCCAATTCCACATCTCTTTATCTCGCTTCATATGAACCTGGCCTTTTTCCTTTGCTGGAGCCGTAATATAAACCATAGAATACTCTGTTCCGAGCGACCAGGTTTTCATCGAAAGGCTGCGCTCGTAAGTTGGCCTCACAATCTTCATTGTCATTTCGGAGTAGCTAGAGTTACCATTGGACTTTTCCCAAGCTTTTTTAACGATTTCTTTTGCATCCTGAGCAAGCAAACTGCTTGCTACAAATAACATAATGCCGATTATCAAAAGTTTTGCTTTCATAAGTAATCTATTTTAGCTTTTTATCTTTTATAAACAATTCCTTCATCCGGATTTTAAAATCCGAAACAAGTTTTTCGGGAAACAAGTCTGGAGCATAAACATACTGCATCGAAAATCCTTTGAATAGCGATGAAAACATCATCATTTCTATCTCTGGGTTGTCAAATCTTTCAACAAAATACTTGTAAATTAAGGTCTGACTTTTAGTAATTTGCTCACTATATGAGTTGGTTTGTAAAACCTCGAAAACATCTTTTTGCAACGATAATTGGAAATATAACTTCCAGTGCTCATTATTTTGCTTTATCAAATCTAGAATCAAGCTAAAAAAGTCCTCCATCTCCTGAGATGTGATTTCATCGTCATGATCGGGATTCATCAAATCCATTACAGTTACCGTAAGCTCTTCCATAATGGCCCGAAGTAAAGCTTCTTTGCTCTCAAAATAATTGTACATTAAGCCTTTCGACATCCCAGCTTCTTTGGCAATCATACTGATAGACGTTGCATGATAACCTTTATCAGCAAAAAGTTTTACAGCTGTATCGATAATCAGTTTACGTTTATCGGCTCTTATTTCTTCGAATTGTTGTGTTGTTCTTGGTGACATTTTTACACTGTTTTGACTGAACGTTTGGTCAAAGATAAGGAGTGAAATAACACAAACCAAATTTTTTTAGGTTTTTTTAACAAAAAAATTTACGATATCACTAATACCTATAAGAAAAAAGGCGATTCTATTGAACCGTTCGCATAAGATAATAATATTTTTCAGCCGCCGATTCTCATTTACTCACCGAGAAAATTTGTAGTTTTACATTAAAACTGTTTCCCAATTGCATGTTTTTAATTTTGTTTGAAGAAAAAAAAATGAAAATTACAATTCTAAACGGCGAAAATCGCCGACAGAGCAATTCATTGTCAGCATTTCTTTCCGATTTTACTCTTGAATCGTCAAGATTAGAAAACCCAGTTCACATCTTTAATTTATCAGAAATGAATTTAAAGTTCTGTACTGGTTGCTGGTCATGTTGGACAAAAACTCCCGGAGTTTGTTCGCAGCAAGACAATGCAGAAATAATTTTCAAAGAAGTAATCAATTCCGACTTATTGATTTTTGCTTCACCAATAATTGCCGGATTTACCAGTGCAGAGTTAAAAAAAATCACCGACAGACTTATTGTTTTGATTCATCCATATATCCAAATCAGAAATAACGAATGTCACCATCAAAAAAGATACGAAAAGTATCCGAACATTGGATTGATACTGGAACTTGGAGAAAACACAGATGAAGAGGATATCCAAATAACAACTGATATTTATAAACGTCTTGCTTTAAACTTTCACTCCGAATTAAAATTTGTGATTAAAACAGATAAAACAAACTCAAAACAAGCAGCACATGAGATTATTAATTATTAATGGCTCTCCAAGAGGAGTAAAAAGCAATTCGGCAATTTTAATAAATCAGTTTTTAGATGGTTTTAATTCAAAAGCTAAACAAGTTGCTGAGCTTATCTTTTTAGCTAAAAAAAGCGATAAAGAAATAGCCGAAGTTAAAATTAAAGAGTCAGATGCAATATTATTGATATTCCCCCTTTATACCGATTGTATGCCAGGTATAGTTTTACAGTTTTTCGAAGAAATAATTTCGACCGATTATTTGAATGGGAAAAAGCTTGGTTTCATCGTTCAATCTGGGTTTCACGAAGCAAAACAATCTGTATATGTGGAAAGATATCTCGAGAAGTTTGCTAAGCGCAATAAAGCAAACTATCTTGGAACTGTGATAAAAGGCGGAGTTGAAGGAATACAGGTTCAGCCTGCGTCGATGACAAAGAAACTATACGAGAGTTTTCGAATGCTTGGCGAAAAGTTCGCAGAGACAAATAGTTTTGATCCGATAATAAAAGCCCGACTTTTGCACAGATTTGAATTTAAAGGAGCAAGTCTTGTATCATTAAAAATAATTTCCAAAACTGGAATTTTCAATATGTATTGGAATTCGCAATTGAAAAAGAATAATGCATACCATCTTAAAAATGCACAACCTTATAAAACCTAAGCTTGTGCCAATACTGCAATACTTAACTTAAGTCCTTTTACTCCGAGTAATATTTCGCCGCAAGCCTCTAATGTTGCACCAGTTGTAACTACGTCATCAACAAGCATCACGTGTTTATTTTCGAGCTGTTTTGGATCATTTACCACAAACTTACCCGAAACATTTTTCCACCTTTCTTCTTTGGTCATCTTGGTTTGTGTGGTAGTTTCCTTAGCTCTTACAAGATTTTCGACAATCATTGGGATTTTGGTAACCTTCGAAATTCCCTCCCCAATCATTTCGCTCTGATTATACCCACGCTGCTTTTTGCGTTTTGGGTGAAGTGGAACGGGAATAATAAAATCTATATCTCCAAAGTTCTTTGATTTTAGCATTTCGGCTCCTAACTCTTTGCCAAGCAAAACTCCAATCTCTGGTTTATTTTTGTATTTCAGACTATGTAAAAGCTTTCTAAATCGGCTCCCTTTATGAAAGGTAAACAAAGCCGTCCCATGTTCAATTTTTATTCGACCTGTAAAAAGACTTGTAACCGGGTTATCGGAAAATGCACAAAAATCGGTACGCGGCAGTTCGTATAAACAAGTAAAACAAACAGGATTTTCGTTCTTGTTTAATGCTGCGCCACAAGCCTCGCAGGTATGCGGGAAGAATAAAAACCAAAAGTCTTCGAAATATTGAATAAGTTTTTTCAAGGTTTAAAGATTGATTTCAAAAATACAAAAATTTTAAATTCATTTATCAATCACGTGGATTTTTCATAATTCGGGCATCCGCTAATAAAATTAACTTTTTAAAACTCCCAGTATGAAAACAAAAGTCTTTTTACCCGCAATTGCTCTCTTAATGATGAGCTACTCCCTGCTTGCAGGGACTGTTTCTGGAACAGTAACCGATGCAAGCAATGGAGATCCTATGCCGTTTGCAAATATTAAAATAGAAATAGACGGAATAGTGATTAATGGAACATGTACTGATTTTGAGGGAAAATTTAGAGTAATTAATGTCGCAGCAGGAACATACGATATTGTTGTTAATTACATTGGATATGCAGAATACAGACTAAAAAAAATCGTTGTTTCTGAGTCATTAGAAACAATACTCGAAATCAAATTAGAGCAATCTTCGGAAATTCTAGGTGAGGTCGAAATCGTTGATTACAGAGTTCCTCTGATAAGTAAAGATGAAGTATACTGCTGCAAAATATCAAATATACAATCAACATCAATTAGAGGAAGCAGAAATAATTCCAATTCCTACAAAGAACCAAACACCGAATCTTACGCCTACATTTCCGAGAATGGATTTAAAAAGTCGCGCAAAGAGCCACTTTCAACATTTTCGATAGATGTTGATCGCGCAGCATACTCTAACGTGCGTAGATTTATAAACAGCTCGCAAATGCCAAATGTTGATGCTGTTAGAATTGAGGAAATGATAAACTACTTTGATTATAATTATGGAACGCCAGAAAATGGAGAACCTTTTGCAACACATCTCGAAATCGGGGATTGCCCGTGGAATCCAGAAAATAAACTCTTGCTGATTGGAATACAGGGAGAAAAAGTTTCGGAGGAAAAGATTCCACCATGTAATCTTGTGTTTTTAATCGATGTTTCAGGTTCGATGAGTGATGAAAACAAGCTTCCTCTTCTTAAAAAATCCTTCAAATATTTAATTGATCAGCTAAGGCCGGAAGATCGAGTTTCGATAGTTGTTTATGCGGGGGCTGCAGGATGTGTGCTACCTTCAACATCAGGAAAAAATAAAGTTGAGATAATGGCTGCGATTGACAAATTACAATCGGGTGGCTCAACTGCGGGCGGACAAGGAATTGTTCTTGCCTACGATATTGCTGTAAAAAACTTTATCGAAGGTGGTAACAACAGAGTTATTCTCGCAACCGACGGAGATTTTAATGTTGGTGTTAGCAGCGACTCTGAGCTCGAACGACTGATTGAGAAAAAAAGAGAAAGCGGAGTTTATCTCACAATTCTGGGTTTTGGAACAGGAAATTATAAAGATTCTAAAATGGAAGGCCTTTCTAACAAAGGAAATGGGAATTATGCTTACATTGATAATATCCTAGAGGCTAAAAAAGTTTTTGGAAAAGAATTGTGGGGAACACTGTACACTATTGCCAAAGATGTTAAAATTCAAATCGAGTTTAATCCCGGAATTGTGAAAGAGTACAGACTTATTGGTTACGAAAACCGAATGCTCGAAAACGAGGATTTCAATAATGATAAAAAAGATGCCGGCGAAATCGGTTCTGGTCATACAGTTACGGCTATTTATGAACTTGTATTGATTAACGATGACAAAAACTCTGAGGATGTTGATCCTTTAAAATATCAAAAGTCAGAGATTGTCGAAAGCAGTGATGTTGCCACCCTGAAAATAAGATATAAAGAACCAGATCAAAGTAAGAGTAAGCTGTTAACTACCATAATTAGCAAAAACGACTTGAATACAACAGAATTATCTGATAACTTTA
>JAQVGK010000068.1 GCA_028696755.1 Bacteroidales bacterium
ATCAATTCGGCGGCAGTGTGTTGATGTACAGCCCAATGCAATTTATTTTGAATAGTAGCGAAGAACTCTTTTGCTTTATCGGTTTGCGCATCATAGTCGATGCTAAGGGTGAAAATATCTTTTACTTTTTGATAAAAAATACGTTCTGAACTTCGTATATCACGAATTCGTTCCTGTAATTCATCAAAATAGCGGATTTGACCTGCAGCTTTTAATCGTTCATCATCTAACGAAAAACCTTTGACAATGTATTCTTTCAGGCGTTGAGTCGCCCAGATTCGGAACTTTGTGGCAACGTGAGATTTGATTCTATAACCGACAGATATAATAACATCAAGATTAAAAAAATCGATCTTACGGCTAACCTCGCGCTTACCTTCGAATCGAACTATTAAGAAATCCTTAATAGTTGCTTCGGGCTCTAGTTCGCCTTCATCAAAAATGTTCTTAATGTGCATATTAATATTTGGCACAGTAGTCTGGAATAGTTCTGCCATTGACTTTTGTGTTAGCCATACGGTTTCATTCTCCAAGCGTACTTCAATCTTTGTAACTCCGTCTTCGGACTGATAAAGGATTATTTCACCTTTGTTTTCAATATCATTCACAATTTTCGCATTTAATTTCGCATCATTAACGTTCAACTTCTGACTCAAAATCCTATCCAATAACAAGGAATTAAATAAGAAATTAATACTTATGTAAATCATTTCTCTTTTCCACAACTTCCCCCAAAACTAAAACAATTTTCACAATCATCAAAGCACTTTTTACAATCATCAAAGCACTTTTTACAATTTGAAAATTTTCTATAAAATTTTCTCGGCATAAAATCGGTGAACGAACAATTATTGGATGGCGGTATTAGCTAAATGGATTATTTTTGCAGAAAATTTTTGATAATGAACAAGGACAATATTAAAATAATTATTCCCTCGGCGATTGTTGCAATTATAATCGCAGTAAGTTTTTCGATTTTGCAGTACCCTCAGAACGAAGGATTTAATCCTACCGACGAGGGTGTGGTTTTGGCGCAATCGTGGCGAATTATCAATGGCGAAGTTCCCCACAAGGATTTTGTAAGCATTAGACCTGCTGCAAGTGGTTATTTGCATAGTATTGCTTTGATAATGCCGGGTGATGCTGTGGTAAATGCAAGATGGATTGTTATTTTTCAGTTCTTTACCATTGCTTTGGTGATAACACTTACGCTTTATAAATTGCTGAGCAAACAGTATCAAAAATTCTCGATTGTTGTTTTTATTTCAATGCTGCTTTCGGTCTTTACTCTTAGTATCCTAAATTACAATTTGTATTCGTGGACAACAATAGATGCAGTATTTTGGTCGGTGCTTGCAATCCCGTTTATCTTTAACGATAAAAACAAATTTGCCCAAATCGCAGGATTAATATTCCTGTCGTTTGCCGCTTTATCGCGACAAACTTTTGCTCTAGTGGCAATTGCGGGGTTCTTGCATATAATTTTTCATAATCGTAAAAACCTAGGCAAAACTGCACTAATCGCTGTGCTTGGAGCGATTCCATTTATTGCATATTTTATAATGCTGGCAGCAAATTCTGCTATCGGCGATTTTATTAGTCAGATGACAGGTAGAACAGAGTTTTTACAAACCGGGATTTTGCAATTTGGCAAAAAGTTCCTCACCGGATTATCAACACCTTTAAATATTCTCAGCTTATTTGTAACGATTTTACTGTTTGCTAAGCGTAAAAGCGGATTGCGCGATTTGTTTACCGAAAAAGGCTATCATTCGGTATTTGCAGCAGTTTATGTAATTTTTGCTTTAGCTCATACGATAAAATACTTCTTTGCAAAATCGCAGGACATCACAACCTTACCATTTGAGTTATTCTTCTTGTTTGTATTTCTGGGCATTTTCCATTTTGTGATGAATCCCGAAAGTAAGAAACTTAGAATTATTACAGCTTTTATTGTATTGATTTCGTGGATTTCGGCGATTTCACTAGGCGATAATACTCCTGTTTTTGCAAGCGGAATTTTATTTGCAGGAATTCTAGGTCTGGCTGCAGATATTATTTTATCGAAAAAAGCTAAGCTAGATAAACTCTTTACTAATAAAATTATTCTGGCTGCAATTTCATTAATCATTGTCGTTTCTGGGTATTTAAGTCAACAAAAGTTTAATTATCGCGATAATTCATCAGATATGCTTACTGGAGGATTAAATTATGCATCTGAAGAATTTGGACAGATAAAAACTAATCCAGCGGTGATAGCTTATTACAGCGATTTAAAGGATATTTGCGACACATTACCAGATGCAATTAACAACACAATTGTTTTTCCTCATAATGCTATGTTTTATCCGGTGATAAAAAGTAAAAACCCGATGAGTATTGATTGGTTAATTCCGAATGAATATCCGGGAAATGAAGAAAGAGTAAAATCAGATCTGGAAAAGTTAAAGCTAAGAGAAGTCACATATTTTATTACTGATAAGGTTGATTTGAGGGTTATCAACAAAAGAATTCAGCCCAGATTTTACAAGGAAGATATGATTTTTGGGTTTATTTTAACAAATTGTGAGAGGGTTAATTGTGAGTCGGATTTTGTTGAGGTTTGGAGGTTGAAAGATTGAAAAGAAATAACCTGTGCAATTCCAACTCTGCGTTAATTCTGTAGAATTTATGTCATTACAATTCCTCAACAAGAAACTTTTAGGCATAATGCGGGGATAACAGATAGAACTATGCAAATCGCATAGTGAACTTGTCGCTTACTACGTAAGCTCCAATTTTTATCAAACGCGAATTACACGAATTACGCTAATTAAATTCGTGTAATTCGTGTAATTCGCGTTTGATAAAGTAACGAGTAACGACGCAGTCGTTGTGAGTTACAAAAAGTCTGCATACGTTGCGCTGGGTTAAACATAGTGTATTTTTTCTAAAACTCTTTCATTTATAGCCTTAAGCATTGATTTTTGAAATTGCATTAAGCCAACCAGTATAAAGTTCATCGCTGGTTTTTGAAATCATTTTTGGATTAAAGACTTTACCAGCTTTGCGGATATTTGGAACATCATCTATCTTAACAAAACCAGTTGCTAGTGCAGCCAGAAAAGCAGCTCCGAGAGCGGTTGACTCAATAATTTCGGGGCGAACTACATTTACACCAAGAATGTCGGATTGAAACTGTAGCAAAAAGTTATTTGAGGTTGCTCCACCATCTACATTAAGACTATTGATTTTTATTCCCGAATCCTTCTCCATAGCCATAAGCACATCTTTAGTTTGATAAGCCATTGCTTCGAGAGCTGCTCGCACGATGTGTTTGTAAGTTGTTCCTCCAGTTATTCCTGAGATAACAGCGCGAGCATTCATATTCCAGTATGGAGCACCCAATCCGGCAAAAGCGGGAACGAAATAAACTCCATCTGAACTTTCGATTGACAGAGCAATTTCTTCGGTTTCGCCAGCAGTTTCAATAATTCTCATCTTATCGCGTAACCATTGAACAGCAGCACCAGCGATAAAAACACTACCTTCGAGCGCATACGAAATTTTTCCATTAAGTCCCCATGCAATTGTTGTAACCAGACCCGAATTGCTTTTAAAAGGTTTTTCGCCGGTATTCATAAGCATAAAACAGCCAGTACCATAAGTATTTTTCACATTACCTGGAACAAAACAAGTTTGTCCAAACAATGCCGCTTGTTGATCGCCAGCAATACCGCAAATCTTAATATGGTCCGTTCCAAAAATACCCGAAACTGTATTTCCGTAAACCTTTGATGAATCGGTAACTTCTGGTAACATTTGCATTGGGATTCCAAAAAAGTCGAGTATTTTTTTATCCCAGCACAATTCACGAATATTGTACAACATGGTACGTGAAGCATTAGAGTAATCGGTAACATGCAGCTTTCGGCCACTCAAATTCCACACAAGCCAAGTATCAACAGTTCCAAAAAGAAGCTCGCCTTTTAAGGCTTTTTCCTTTGCACCTTTTACGTTTTCGAGAATCCAATGTATTTTGGTTGCGGAAAAATAAGAATCGACTATTAGTCCCGAGGCATCGGTAATGTAATTTCCAAAATCCGAATTTCGAATATCGTTGCAAAAACTAGCAGTTCGTTTATCTTGCCAAATAATTGCATTATAAATTGGTTTGCCTGTCGATTTTTCCCAAACGATAGTCGTTTCGCGCTGATTCGTGATTCCAATTCCAGAAATTTCGGCAGCAGAAATACCTAATCGTGCTATAAGTTTTCGAGCCACGAAAAGCTGAGTTTCGCGAATTTCGGTTGCGTCCTGTTCAACCAAACCGGGTGCAGGAAATATTTGCGTAGTTTCGGCTTGTTCAATGCCAACTATTTCAAAATCCCGATTAAAGATGATTGCTCTGGAAGATGTTGTTCCTTGATCTAGAGCGAGAATATATTTCTTATTCATTTACGATAAGTTTCTGGATCCAATTGTAAATATCCTGATAAACTTCCTTATTATTTATTTCGTTAAGGATTTCGTGTCTTGCCTCGGGATAAATCTTGCATTCTACTTTGCGCAGACCAACTTTGCGATAAAACTCTGCTGCCTGTTGAACACCTTTTGTAAAATTCCCTACTGGGTCGCTTGCTCCAGATAGAAATAGGAATGGCAGCTCCTTAGCAATCTTTCGGGCGTTATTTACTTTATTATTGTAAAGCAGTCCATCGAAAAAGCTTCTATAAAACGAGCACGAAAAGACTCCTCCGCAATATGGATCGTTAATATAATCCTCAACAATTTTTTGATCACGGGTGAGCCATTGATAAGGAGTTTTGTATCCTTTATTAAAGCTTCCAAATGAAAGTTTATCGAGCAGTCGAGCAGGTTTAGAAACACCCCTAACAGTGCATTGAAAACATGCAATAAATCTGGCGACATAAAGAAGCCATGAAGGATTAGTACCTGTTCCTGTTAGAATCACACCATTAATATCACAGCTATATTTTGTAATAAATGTACGTGCTAGAAAAGACCCCATGCTGTGCCCGAGGATAAAAATTGGGACTCCAGGATAAGCTTTTTCAGCAATATCGTTAAGAACCTTGAGGTCATCAACAATAGAGTGCCAAGTATCTTTTTTAGGCCAAACTCCGTACTGACCGGGTTTCATGCAATTTCTACCATGTCCGCGATGATCAGAAGCATACACAGCTGCGCCTTTTGAAACGAGGAATTCGGCAAAATCGGTATATCGCTCGGAATGTTCGGCCATACCATGAAAGATTTGTACGACAAACTTTACATTGTTGTCGGCAGGCAAGAACTCGTTATAGAAAATAGTCTGACCGTCAGAAGCTCTGAGCCAATTTTCAATAATTTTCATAATTCCCTTATCAATAACACTTGCAAACTTAATAATTTATTCCGAATAATTGATAAAAATTTTCAAGTTTGTAGTCAACTGCAACTTTTTTCATTTCGTCCCACAATGCATCGTTAACCGGAACACCTTTTTGCGACCTTTCGACAAATGCAATATGTTCTTTTTCACCAGCTGTGTAAATTCTATCATGTCCTGGCATTTTTTGCGAGTTGCGAAGTTCGCGCAGAATATCACCAGTAGTTTTTTTAAATTCGGGTAAATCTACAAACGCTTCGATATTTATTGCGATAAAGAAATGTCCGAGGCGATAAGGTACTTTTTTGCCATTTTCGAAGCCCAGAAGAGCTTTCATAAATCCTCCGCTTTGGAGTGCTGCCGAAAGAATTTCGACCACAGTAGCATATCCATAACCTTTATAACCGGCAGTCTCCTCTCCGACTCCACCCAAAGGAGTTAAAGCAGCATCACCATTTATTAAGTCCTGTAAAACCTGAACAGAGTCGGTTTTTGAGTTTCCTTCTTTATCAATAGCCCAGCCTTTTGGTAAGTCTTTACCCATTTTGGCATAGAACTCAAATTTTCCACGCTGACTAACAGAGGTAGCACAATCGAGGAAAAATGGAAAATCTTCGTCGGTAGGCATAACAAATGTAAGAGGATTTGTACCAAGCATATTTTCTACGCCAAAAGTTGGTGCAATCGAAGGTCGGGCATTTGTACCTGTTATTCCAATTAGGCCAGCATTTGCTGCCATCAAACCATAATAACCTGCAATTCCGTAATGCGAGCTATTTCGAACTGCAACCATTCCCATTCCGTAAGTTTTTGCTTTATCGATACACATTTGCATCGCTTGTTTTGATACAACATGCCCCATTCCATTATTAGCATCAAGAGCGGCGGTCGTAAAAGTTTCACGAATTACATCAACATTAGTAACAGGATTTAAAATTCCATCTTTAATTCTGTCGAGGTAAATTGGTTTTAGCCTATTTATACCATGAGAATCAATTCCAAGTTTATCGGCTTCGAGAAGAACATCAGAAATAATTACAGCATCGTTTGCTGGCACTCCTGCTGCGATAAGCGCATCGATCGAGAAACTATGTAAAGTATCAAAATTGAGATAATGCATAATATTGTTTTTTGCAAAGTTAATAAAAATGAGGGGGAATTGTAGGAGCTAATTTAAAACTATATACTTTTTTGGCATGTAGTGCGTTTCGACTGCGTTCAACGGAATTGGGGCATGGAGCAGCAAGAGCAGAGATTTTGTAGTACTTGCGTGCGTTGCACTGAATCGAAGTGACCCCTGCGGGGTTCTGCTTTTTAGAATTTTTCACTATAATATTTTCAGCACAAATGATATTCTGTTTACGATGTAAGCGCCATGACATTTCGTATCCCGACCACAGATTTTGTATCATAATGCAAAGAAGGCAGGTCAAAACAATCAAGACGCAATGTGAACTTGTCACTCGCTACGCTCGCTCCAAGTTTTTTTAACGCGAATTTCACGAATTTCACGAATTATAAGTTTAAAAAATCAACAGAATTGATTTTTTAAACATTCGGGATAATTCGCCAATTCGCGTTAAGTTTTAATAAGGCGTCAGCAATGAGTTATTAAGCAAGCATAGCTTTTAAATGCGACTTCATTATGTTTACATTTGCATTATATAGTATACTATCAATCACCTTGTTGCGCAATTACCTTCGGTGAGAGCTAAAGCCGTTCTGTAATTAGTAGTTCATGCAATTTATAAAAGTTTTTTCTTGCCAAGTAAAATATTACATAATTCATTTAAAAACATGTTCAACAAAATGGATTTTAATGTTTTTTAGTTGAATATAATTATTGTATTTTTACAAAAAAAAATATTTAATATGAAACGCGACGATAAAGTATTTGAAATCATTCAGAAAGAAAAAGAGAGACAGATGCATGGCATCGAGTTAATAGCATCTGAGAATTTTGTCAGCCCGCAAGTTTTAGAAGCTATGGGTTCTGTTATGACAAACAAATATGCCGAAGGTTATCCAGGCAAAAGATATTATGGTGGATGTCAGTGTGTTGACCAAACCGAGCAATTAGCAATAGACAGATTGAAAGAACTTTTCGATGCAGAATATGCTAATGTTCAGCCACATTCTGGTGCACAGGCTAATGCTGCAGTTTTTCTTGCATGCTTAAAACCAGGTGATACATTTATGGGACTTGATTTGGCTCATGGTGGTCACTTATCACATGGATCTCCTGTAAACCTAAGCGGGATTTTGTATAATGCTGTATCGTACAAAGTTTCGGAAGAAACAGGCATGGTAGATTACGATGCAATGGAAGCAACAGCATTGGAGCACAAACCAAAGTTAATTGTTGCCGGAGCATCAGCATATAGCCGCGAGTGGAATTACAAAAGAATGCGCGAAGTCGCAGATAAGATTGGAGCATTATTAATGGTTGATATGGCTCATCCTGCAGGTTTAATAGCCGCCGGTTTGCTAGAAAACCCAGCAAAATATGCACACATAGTTACTTCAACAACTCATAAAACATTAAGAGGTCCAAGAGGTGGTATTATTATCATTGGTAAAGATTTTCCAAATCCATGGGGATTAACCACACCGAAGGGCGAAATAAAGATGATGTCGGACATTATGAATTCGGCAGTATTCCCAGGCACACAAGGTGGTCCACTAGAGCATGTGATTGCTGCTAAAGCAGTGGCATTTGGCGAAGCCTTAAGTCCTGAGTTCAAAGAATATCAGACACAGGTAAAGAAAAATGCAGCAGCTATGGCAAAAGCATTTATGGATATGGGATATAAGATTATAAGTGATGGAACTGATAACCACTCAATGTTGATTGATTTAAGAACCAAATATCCAGATGTGACAGGAAAGCAAGTCGAAAATGCTCTTGTTGCTGCTGATATTACCATAAATAAAAACATGGTACCTTTTGATCACCGTTCTCCATTCACAACATCAGGATTAAGAGTTGGAACACCTGCGATTACTACACGTGGTTTAAAAGAAGAACACATGGCTCCTATTGTTAAACTTATCGACAGAGTAATTTCTGATTATACAAACGAGGAAGTTATTGCAAAAGTAAGAGCCGAAGTAAACGAGATGATGAAACCATTTCCATTGTTTGCATACTAATATTAAACATTGAATTATAATAGAAAAGCTCAGCGATGAGCTTTTTTTATAAAAGAAAATCCCGACGATTGCCGGGATTTTCCTGACTTCGACACTGGGACACCCAACAGAAATATATCTTATTTTACATTACAAACTTTCTTGCTTGATCAAGAAAGTTACAAAGAAATCAAGAAGAACCGTAACCTTCCCCCCGCTCTTTTGGGACAAAAGAACTGTAAGCAAGCTGGGATTTTCCGAAAGGGTTCGGAACGCTTGCAACAGTTCTAATTGTCCCAAAATTCACAAGGCCGGAGCTGGCCCGGCGGTTCTTCATGGCCTACGCGCGTCGTTTCGAATACTAATTATCGCTTTATTCGCACATTTGAAGCTCGTAATATTTTATTTCCTTACAGTTTGCTTAGCGTTTTTACTTTGTATAAGCAAAGCATCGCAGATTATTCTATACTCGGATTGAAAAATATTAGCCATTTCTAATTCTAGAGAGGAGACTTTATGCCGCAAGATTTTGATTTTAATTATTGGGGACACCCATTTTAAAATTTCATATTTTGTAAACTACTGATTATCAAAAGGTTGCAAATTTTAGTGAAAAAATGTATCGAAGTCAGGAAAGAAAGCTCAGTGATGAGCTTTTTTTATAAAAGAAAATCCCGACGATTGCCGGGATTTTCTTTTAAATGTATTTTAGGATTAGTAAACTACTGTTACTGTTCCTGTATAAGGTTTAGTTCCGTTGTACAACTCGATAACATAGAGGTAAGTTCCAGCAGGAACGAACTTGCCATTATACTGACCATCCCATTCATCACCAGGACGACCAGTGTAAAGCTCTTGTCCCCATCTGTTGTAAACGTAAACATAAGCGCCTGGGAACAAATCTAGATTTTCGATTACCCAAGTGTCATTTGGTCCATCACCATTTGGTGTAAATGCATTAGGAATAATTAAACAGTCGATATCAACATCGGTAAGAATGATTGTGCTGAAGTCGAACTGACATCCGTTAGCATCAGTAATCATGATATCGTAACTACCTTCGATCAAACCGCTGATTAGAGGAATATCTATCACATATTCATCCCAACCAAATAGGTATGGTGCAGTACCTCCGCTCACGTTAATTTCAACATAGCCATCGCTATTTCCGATACAAGATGGATTTGAATAATAATAAGATGCATCTAGCGGAGCAGGTTCACTAATGATAACACTAGTTGAATCAGAACATCCAAGATTATCTCTAACGGCAAGATAATAAGCTCCTGCAGGTAGCGGATAATGAGAAGCGCCACTAAGGACAGCATCACCAGCATACATTGTATACTGATATTGAGAATTACCACCTGTAGCCGACATCATAATTGCTCCATCATTATTTCCGAAGCAGCTGATATTATTCACCATATCATTAAGAACAAGTTCATCGGGTTGAGCGACGTTAAATGTATCAATCATTCTACATCCTCCTTGATCATAAACAGTAACAGTATAGTTTCCTGCTGGCACATTAACCAGAGAATCGGTTACTGATGGGTAAGACCAAATGTAAATAAATGGTTCTGTACCACCAGTTACATCAATATCAACTCTACCATTGCTTTCCTCATAACAACGAACGTTCTGAACTGTACCGGTAATTACAATAGGCATTGGTTCAACAAGAACAACCGATGCAGTTCCGATACATCCCCAATTATCAGTAATCATTACTTGGTAAGCACCCATAGGTAGGTCTGTTAACATAGAAGTGGTTGAATCATTGCTCCAATCGAAGTAGAATGGTGCATATCCATTAGAACTAAATGCTTGAATAATACCATCACTTTCGCCTGGACAACTAATTTGGTTCAATACATTGATGCTAGCGTTAATGTTACCAACATGATCAACATAAACAGTTTGAGAGATGGTACATGAGTTTGCATCAGTTACAAGTAACGTATAATCTCCAGGAGCAATATTTTGAATATTATTCGATGCTCCACCACTAGACCATGCATATTGATACATTGGTGTTCCTCCCATTACAGATGCAATTGCAGATCCTCCCAATCCACCGCAAGTTGCAGGGTTAGTTGAGACAAACAATTGAATTGCCGACGGCTCAATAATCTGAACAGTTGCTATAGCAGTACACTCATGACCATCTTCAACAGTAACAATATAGCTTCCAGCGACAAGACCAGAAATTGCAGGTCCGCTAG
>JAQVGK010000600.1 GCA_028696755.1 Bacteroidales bacterium
AATATACAGCTGTGCCAGCCACGCCATTATAAGTATAACCAACAGGGTTAACGCCACCTGTCTGAGTCATTGTGATCAAGCCATTATCGCCGTTACACAAAGGATTAGTAACAGTAGCGGTTAAGGCCATTGAGCAACAATTTTCAATTTCAACAGTCATTGTATATGGCAGATAACAGCCCATTGCTAAGTTAGGAGTAAATGTATAATCGAAAAATCCAATTGTCGAAGTGTTAATTACCGATGGAGACCAAGTTCCTGGAATACCTTCGTTCGAAACTGCAGGTAATGAAGGCGCAGCACTTCCCTGACACAATGGTCCGATTGGATCGAAGCTAAGAACAACATTAGCATTATACAAAATATATGGCTCTGATGAAAAATCATTCCATGCAGTTTTTATTGCTTCATCAAATGGAGCTCCTGCTGTAACATAACTTCCATCCACAACTTGCCATTCGGTCGAAGGGATTTTCCAGTTTGCAATACCTTCCCAATCACCATCGGCAGCCATGTCAAACGAAATACTAATATCAGCAGCAGAAGAACCCGAAGTCCGAGCTATTTGATGATAGAACAATTCGTTCATCCGGCAAATTTCCATTTCGGATTGGCTTCGGTCATATCCTTCTAAGTTTGCATCAAGATTCGCAAGACGAACAGCATAAGTTGATGCTGAAGTAGAATTCGGGGTAATTTCTACAGGCCTATACCTAAATGCTCCCACCGATGATCCAACAGGAAATAAATATGTAGCAGTTTGATTTGTTGCACGAGAAAGTTTACCACCATTCAAACTTGAGACAAATCCACTTGTGCGCATAACAGCATCAATGTTTGTATTCAAAACAAAAAACACATTAGTTTCAGTCTTTAGTTCGATATGCTTTAGATTTAAAATTCCAGAGCAATACTTGTCTATAGTTTGAGTTTTTGAATCCGTTCCATCTAGTGTAAGATTATTAAAAACAGTCTCGGATGTACCACCTAAAATCTGAGCACCACCTTCCAGAAAAACTGTTCCAGTACCACCAATAAAAACACCATTGTCGAACCAGTTACCCAAGAGCCGGATATGACCATCATCTGAAATAGTTGCGTCATTTGTTATATCGCCGGTTACATACATTTCGGCATTATCCATTGCAAGGGCATCAACAACAATTTCTCCTCCATTCTGATTTACTACGCTGCCGTTAACATAAATGAAAGATCCAGGCCTTGCATTAACGAAACCGCCATTGCTCAATAGTGTCTGAGAAAAAGAACTTTGTGAAATTGTAAACAAAAACAGATATATACCTATTTTTAATAACAATTGTCTTTTTCCTATTTCGACTTTTCTACTCATTGAATATTAATTAAATTAAGTTTATTGCATAGCTTAATACTTATTGCATCTTCAAGACTTTTAACTTTTATGTATTTCAAAATACTTGCATTAATACAATCATTTTTAAAATAATTTGATACAAATCTTTAAATTATTAAAACTTAATTTAAGGATTTACAGCGGATTTGTATTTAGTATTCCTTCTTAAAGCGCGATCAAGATATATTAGATACTGTGTCTCCTTTCTCATCAATTCATCCCATGATGGAGGATTTTGTTTAAGAGCATTTAATTGCCCGATAATGACACTTATCTGATATTTATCTTTATCAGTAAAGTTGATTGAGGTAATATCTGGAATAGAACAATTCTCTTTGAAAGAACTTATTATAATGTTATAATAAGCTTCACCTGCAGCATTTTCCCATCCTCCGATAGTATCATATGTTATTAAATGTACTGCAAATTTCATACGAGCTACTTCATCAGTAGAATATGAATCAATAGATTGTGCAATGATACTTGTACTAAATAGTATCATTAAGACGAAATATAAAGCTCTCATTTTCATAAATTTTTAAATTATTATTTATATACAACTGCAGTTAACATACTTCCATAGATGGTGCTATAACCACCAGCACCAGCCCTATCTCTAATTGTATAAGTGAATGTCCCAATCCCTGGCACATCAACCCATTGAACGAAACAAGTATTATCTGCATTAGCAGTGGCTAAAATAGACGTTTCTGCAATTTCAGTGCCGTCACGCCAAATACCGAATGAAACATATGATTGTGAGGCATCTTTTGCAAAATCAAATTCGCCAAGAAGCAGAACTTTTTGCGTTGCTGTTGTTGTGGTTACGGTAATTGTCTTTCTAGTTGTTGTTGATCCATAAGGAGTTGTAGTTTCACTATAAATAACAGGCTGAACAGAAGGACTCTCCCATGATGCAGTTGCTCCATTACTTGTAAGAACTTGACCATTGGTACCTACCGAACCATTAATTTCTATTGCTAAAGATGTGCTATGCAAATGCAGTCGATCATCAATATTAGGTTCGCCAATCCAAACATAGGTACCGTCACCAAAATATAACTTATTATCCGGATAAGCCGATGAATAACCTATTTTGGCACTGGTTGCAGCATTTGTAGTTTGTACATGCAATTTATTACCAGGAGTTGTTGTGCC
>JAQVGK010000069.1 GCA_028696755.1 Bacteroidales bacterium
ATTTTATTTAACTTTAAATTATTAAGATTACTTCAGGATTATGAGCACTACTATTAATCTTGAATATTAAAAAAAAATTAAATTATGAGTAATACAAAAAGCTGCACAATATGTAGCGCAATAATTTCGATGGATGCAATAGTTTGCCCTGTTTGTGGAGCAACACAAGCAATTCAAACAGGCAATATTGACAAAAATGAACAAATTATTGAAACTCAAAATAATTATAGTCATTATCAGGAACCTCAAAGTCAACCTCAACCACAGGTAATAATACATCAAACATACAGCCAGCCTTATCAAAACAACACAAATCAAGCAAATTTAAAATCAAAAGGAACAGCTGCTTTGTTGGCAATATTATTACCATTTTTTGGATTATGTGGAATACACCGGTTTTATACTGGCCATATTGGCATTGGTATAATACAACTAATAACAGGAGGAGGATGCCTCATTTGGCAAATTATTGATATTATTCTAATTGCTTCAGGAAGTTTAAAAGATGCTGATGGCCGTCCCTTAAAAGTATAAAAATTAAAAACTAAAAAACTAAATCATGGAAAACACAAAAAATTGTTCAAATTGTGGAGCACAAATCCCTGCAGATGCAGTTATCTGCACAGTTTGTGGAGCGAATTTACAGTCAACAACTGGTAATCAAGGTCAACAAAATACTGTTCCACCAACTAATCAAAATCAAACTAACCAAGAATTTAGTGAGAAAGATAAATCAACTACAACGATTCTTGCAATATTGCCATTCGTAATTCAAATTCATGGAATTCACAGGTTTTACACTGGACACATAGGTATTGGTATTATTCAGTTACTTACAGCTGGTGGTTGTTGGATTTGGACAATAATTGACCTAATTCAAATCCTACAAGGAAAATTTACAGATGCAGAAGGAAAACCACTTAAAGGTAAAGACATTTTTTAAAAATATCATTTTACCCTACATAAAGAAAAACATAATAATATTTGCTTTCCTGTGTTATTATGTTTTTGGTTTTATATTGTACATATTTTTGGACATTGACATTCTATTACCATGCATTTACAAAACTTTATTTGGAATTAGATGTCCGGGTTGTGGACTTACCCGTGCTTTTATTCATTTACTGAGTCTTGATTTCACCGCTGCATGGGAGTCTAATCCGCTAATCTTTATTGTATTTCCAGCCTTGACTTATTACATCATCAGAGATTTTGTTTTATTTGTAAAGAATAATAAGGATTGATGCAATTTATAAATGGAAATATAGGCACATTTATTTTCTTAGCGATTTCTATTCTGGCTCTAATATTCTCTGTTATCTTGCTGCGAAAATCAAGAATTGGCTTCTCATTAATATTTTTAATTATTGCCGGGCTTTTGCTAAGAATCTGGATTTCATCAGATCAGTATTTGCATCCACATGATGAAAAGTATCATGCTCTGGTTGCTATGAACATTATTCAACATCCATTAAAGCCAACACTTTACGAGAATCCAATTCATGAAGTTGATTATAAAGACTGGTCGTGCAACAATGTGTGGCTTCACAAGCAGCCAATGCCTTTATGGACAATTGCTTTATCAATTTCAATTTTTGGGAATAACGAATTTGCGGTCAGGATTCCATCAATATTATTTTCGACATTAGCAATTTGGTTGATTTATCAAATGAGTTTGTTTTTCTTTCCTAATGGCAAAAAGCATACAACAGCCTGGATTGCCGCATTTCTGATGGCGATTAACGGATTATTACTTGAGCTTACAGGAGGACGAATTGCGACAGATCATTACGATGTGTTTTTTATGTTTTTTATTCTAGTGGCGATATATTTCAGCACTCAGCATATCAAAACTAAAAGACCGGTTTTACCTATTCTTATTGGGTTATTTATTGGACTGGCAGTTCTAACCAAATGGTTGCCAGCACTAATTGTTATTCCAGTGTGGTTTTTAATGGCGATAGAATCTAAAAAGTTTACAAAGCGAGAAATTTCTCTGAATTTGCTGGTGATTACTTCTATTGCCATTGCCGTATTTCTACCATGGCAATTATACATCCATTCTCATTTTCCTGCCGAAGCTGCATACACAATGTCTCACAATACGCGTCATATCACAGAAGTTCTTGACAATCAAACTGGGCCTGTTTGGTTTTTTATTAGCAAAGTAGGAACTAATTACGGAGAGTTGATTTATATTCCTTTAGTTTTCGTAGTTATCAGATATTTTAAAAACAGAAAAGATTACAAACTTCTTTCCTTGATCATTTGGATTTTCATCCCGTTAATATTCTTTTCGATTGCAAAAACCAAGATGCAGGCTTACATTTTATTTACAGCTCCTGCACTATTTTTAATCACAGCTTTCTTTGCGAACTATCTAACCGAAAAAGCTGTTAACAACAAACATAAGCTTATAAACTTCGCACTAGCTGTATTGCTTATTGCTCTGCCATTTAGATACACGACAGAAAGATTAAAACCATTTTCAAAGGATGAGAAAAACCCAGAATGGGTATCGAGGTTAAAAAGTGTAAAATCAGATTTGGGTTCAAAAAACACCTTATTGTTTAATTGTCCTTTCCCAATCGAAGCCATGTTTTATTGCGATTGCACAGCATACTCATCGTTACCAAATGCTGAAAAATTGGAAGAGTATGTTACAAATGGATATCATGTTATAATTTGGATGAATGAAGGTGTTCCCGCAGAAGTTATAGAAAACAAAGAGCTAGAAATTTTAAACCCTGTTGGGAAATTTTAACAAAAATCCATTATCTTTACCTAAAACTTAAAGAAATGAGAACATCTATACTTTTTCTTTTGACAATTTTGATTGCGAATTTTGGGATTTGCCAACAGAATTCGACTTTTAGAGGTCAGCAACAATCTAAAGTTGAGAGAATATTTGCAGCCGAAACTCAGATAGTAGAATTGAAAAATTCCTTTTTGCTGATTAGATTAAAAACTGGTAAAAACACTATCGATGCAATGTTAAAAGCTGGTCAGAGCGAAATGGCTGAGAAAAGGCAGAAGCAAATTGATGAAGAAAACATTAGAATTATAAAATCTTTTAGAACCGAATTTGATTTTTGTCCAGTGTATTTTTTCTACAGTGATGATTCGAAATTTGTTGCAGAAAAACAATTTGAAAAAGTAAAGTTCCTGAACGATTCGTTGCAACCCGATAACACTATTAAACTGAACTCTGAAAAGTTTTTTATTGCCGAATGGGGCAACGTAAAAGGTGATACGGCATCATATTATTCTCACACCAGCTACGAACCAGATGGAAATTTTTCGCAAGGCCCTGTATATGTTTATTATGGCGGTGGTTCTACCGATGCAAAAGGTCTAATTGTTAAAGATTGTAGATTTTACCAACTACGATCGCCATTCCCGTTTTTTATTAAAAATCCATTTTTCAGAAAGAAGGAGAAAACAGAAATTTATGTTGTTAGGGAATTGAATCGGAAGTTGTGGGATTATTTGGCGGCAGTGAAGCGGTAAGCGGTGCGTTGGTAAGCGGTAAGCGGTAATCGGTAATCGGTAGTCGGTAGTCGGTAGCTGCGATTTTAATCCTTCTTTTTTGCATTGCGAAATTTAATAATATACGGTTTAACTCCTATTTCGTATATAAGCATAAAAAAGCCAGTCGTGAGAATGATATCAGCAAGATTCACGACGCCAGTATGAAAAATATAAAAGTCGAAGAATAAAAAATCTGTTACCGAGCCGTACAAAAATCTGTCTATGATATTTCCGATACCACCAGCCATAATAAACGTAACTCCAACATCTGTAAATCTAGTTAGATTTTTTTGCTTTAATAACCAAAAAAGAGCAAATCCAATTATAATCAAAGGCAAATAAATCATTAATATTTTATAGTATAGTCGAGGAAGTTCATTTCCTAAACCAAGAAAAGCACCAGTATTCTCAACCTTTTCCAATATTACAATTTTGCCAACTACTTCAGTCCTACTATAGTAACCAATTTTATCGCGAATTATGATTTTGGAAATCTGGTCGGCTGCGATAGCACCAACAAGAATCAGTATTATTAAGAAAAACCTTTTTAGATTAAAACTTTTCATATCCAATTATTTCAAAATTGATGACAGCAAATTTAATCCAAAGTTAAAAAAATACAATATTAAAAAAATAAAGGCAATCATCTAGACGTAAGAGAATAATTGTGCGATGTACTGAGATCCGATGATTTTGTATAATCTGTGTCGATGTTATTATGAGTAAAAAAAGGCATGGGGCATGGGGCATGGAGCATGGGGCTAATTCTCTGCTAATAAAGCATTTATATTACTTATAAGGAATATCTATTTCTTTGCAAGGGATCTGATTCTGCATAAAAAGAATTATGCGCTTAAAATAATTAGCGAAAACTATTTTCGGCATAATTTTGCGTGGATCGTAAGCCAAATTGCACACTGTTATATCTGCAGAATTTCAACTCCATGCACCATGCACCATGCAAAAAAGACTCGTAGCCATCACTAAATAATTTCATATTTTTAAACCTTCTGCAAATGTTTTTGTTTTAAAATCGTTAAGTTTGTAACAAATCAATTATTTGAAATTATCCGCAGCAATATTAACCGGTGGCGAATCTTCACGTATGGGCGGGGACAATAAAGCATTTGCTGAAGTTGGTGGAATATCTGTTTTTGAAAGGCAGCATTTCGTTTTATCAAAAATTTTCGAACAAACAATAATTTGTGGAAAAAATGTGGATTATGGAGTTAATTTACCGATTTTCCCAGACAAGGATGTTGGAAATGGACCAGTTTCAGGAATTTATTCTGCTTTGGCAAATAGCACCACTGATTATGTTTTTATTAGCTCATGCGATATGCCTTTTTTAAATACAGATTTAATTAAAGATATGATGGAGATTGTTATAAATAGCAATTATGACATTGTCATTCCAATACATCCGCAAGGCATTGAGCCTCTTCATGCATTTTATTCAACCAGACTTACTAGTTTATTTAAGAAGCAACTCGACGAAAAAGAATTTAGAATAAGAAAAAACTTTGAAAATTTGAATATTCATTATTTTGATGTAAATTTACGCTACAATCCTAATGTGGTTTTTATGAATATAAACACACAGGAAGATTTGAAAAAGGCAAACGACTATGAAAGAGAAAACTATGGAAGATAAAATTAAGACAATTCTCAACAGCTATAAACCAAATAAAGAAAATCTGATTAAGGTTTTGCACGAAATTCAGTCAGCAGAACCAAGGCATTACATCTCGGAAGAGGCGATGAAGCTTTGTGCTGAATATTTTAAACTTACTATGGCTCAGGTTTATGGTGTTGTTACTTACTATTCGATGTTCAGCACTAAGCCTCGTGGCGAAAATCATATTTGCTTGTGTAAGTCGCCTGTATGCACTAATCAAGGAGCGCAAAAAAACATTGATTTTTTATCAGAAAAGCACCAACTTCAAAATGGGAAGACTACAGAAGATGGACTTCTAAGCCTCGAAACAGTAGAATGTCTAGGCCGTTGTGGAAAAGCTCCATCTGGAATGATAAACAACACTGTTTATACCGAATTAAATCCTGAGAAACTCGAAAAACTGATTGAAGAAATTAAAAATACTAAAAAATGATAGCAGAATCACACAAAATATCATTAGCACGATTTGGAAAAATTAATCCTGAAAATATCGAAGATTTTATTTCCTCTGGCGGATTTGAATCTGTAAAAAAAGCTTTTTCGATGAGCCAGTCGGAATTGCTTGATTTAGTCGAAAAATCGGGATTAAAAGGACGTGGCGGCGCAGGCTTTCCAACTGGCATGAAGCAGAGATTTACAAGTTCATCATGCCAATCCTGCGAAAATCGATATATTGTTTGCAACGCCGACGAAGGCGAGCCAGGCACCTATAAAGACAGATTTATAATGGAATCCGATCCGTTTTTGCTAATCGAAGGGATGATTCTGGCAGCCTTGGCAATAAATGCAAATTATGCTTATGTTTATTTGCGGGGCGAATATTTTCGATCTATCGAGCTTATCAAAAATGCGATAAAACAATCATACGAAAAAGGATTTCTTGGACAAAACATTTTAAATTCTGGCAAAAATCTGGAAATGGATATTTATTTGGGTGCAGGATCATACCTCTGTGGCGAAGAACTTACGCTGCTCGAATCTCTTGAAGGGAAACGCGGCTATCCACGCATTAAACCGCCATTTCCAGCCGAAAAAGGACTTTGGGGATTTCCAACTTTGGTAAATAACGTAGAAACATTTTCGCATCTGCCATGGATTATCAATAATGGATTTGAAGAATATGCAAAAATTGGAACAGCCGAATCCAAAGGCACAAAGGTTTTCTGTGTTAGTGGGAATGTAAACAAAACCGGAATTTACGAAGTGCCACTTGGAATAACTTTACGAGAACTAATTTTTGATCTCGCAGGTGGCATGAAAGATGGATTCGTTTTCAAAGGCGCTTTGTTAGGAGGTGCTGCAGGAACATTTGCCGATGAAACTGCGCTGGATATCCCATTAGCATACGAAACATTAAGGAAAGAAGGATTAACACTTGGCTCAGGTGCTGTAATTGTACTTGATGATAAAACTGATTTAAAATCAATGATGACCTCAATCCTATCATTCTTTAAACACGAATCATGCGGCAAATGTGTTCCGTGCAGGGTTGGTACAGCTTTGCTTTATGATGAAATAAAAAAGTCTGACTTTTCCTCTAAAAATCTTGATTTTATGCTAAGCGAAGCCGAATATATGGCAAAAAACTCGCTGTGTCCGCTTGGACAAAGTCCTGTTTTACCGATTAGATCGTTTGTGAAATATTTTAAGAAATGACAAATTACAAATTACAAATGACAAATTACAAATGACAAATTACAAATAACAAATTACAAAATGTCAAAATCTAAAGCCCTAGCTAATCTTCCTTAGCCACAGCCTTAGCCTAACAATAGAACATTAGAACAATAGAACATTAGAACAATAGAACATTTGAACAATAGAACATTTGAACAAAAAGGCTGCACTAAGCTAAATCCAGGCAATATGCCTCCTTAGCCTTAGCCTCAGCCTTAGCCTAGAAAGTGAACAATAGAACATTTGAACAATAGAACATTTGAACAATAGAACATTTGAACAAAAAGGCTGCACTAAGCTAAATCCAGGCAATATGCCTCCTTAGCCTTAGCCTTTAAAACGAACAATAGAACATTTGAACAATAGAACTATGAAACAAAAACAGCCGAATCTAAAGCCCTAGCTAATCTTCCTTAGCCTCAGCCTTAGCCTCAGCCTTTTAAAACAAACAACATGAAAAACATAACAATCGAAATAGACGGTAAAAAGATAAGTACTGAAGAAGGGAAAAACCTTTTGCAAGTAGCTCGCGACAATGGAATTGATATTCCGGGATTATGCTATCACAAAAAACTAAGTCCAACTGGTGCATGCAGATTATGCGTTGTTAAAGTTGAAGGAGAAAGAGGACTTGTAATGAGTTGTACTCTTACAACAAAAGACGGAATGAAGGTTACTGCTTTTGATGATGAGACCGAGTTAAATCGTAAGCACACATTAGAATATCTACTTTCTGAGCATAACGAAGAATATGATGCATCTTATGAAGATGAGCTTCGTCCGTTACTTAAAAGATATGGACTAGATAAAAAAGAAAACCGTAACTTGCAACCAATATGGCAAAATATTCCTTGTGTTATTGATGACTCCTCTCCTGTCCTTAGCTATGATTCTTCTAAGTGTATCAAGTGTTTTAGATGCATTAAAGCTTGCGATGAAGTTCAAGGAAAAGGTGTTTTGAGTTTTGCCGATCGTGGAATTTCGAAATATATTGTTGCAGGTTTTGGCGAGTGGAAAGAATCGGAATGTGACGGCTGCGGAGAGTGTATTCAGCTATGTCCTACCGGAGCAATTGTAGAAAAAGCTTTTAGAGGCGATTTTAAAGTTGATTCTGTCGAGAAAAAAGTAATTACAACTTGTCCCTATTGCGGTGTTGGTTGCCAAACTGAGGTTTTTGTAAAAGACAATAAAATTGTTCGCGTTGATGGCGTTGAAGGAGTTCTGCCTAACGATGGAAGATTGTGTGTTAAGGGTAGATTTGGCTACCAATATGCAAATCACAAAAAACGATTAAAACATCCGCTTATAAAGAAAGATGGAAAGTTTGTAAAAGCAAGCTGGGACGAAGCCTTGAATCTTATTGCAAATAAATTTAATGAAATTAAAACAAAACATGGTTCAGATTCTTTGGCAGGATATTCATCTGCAAAATGCAGTAACGAAGAAAATTACATATTCCAGAAATTTATCAGACTTGCCTTTGGCAATAACAATGTTGATTATTGCACTAGACTTTGCCACGCTTCGACGGTAACAGCAATGCTCAAGCAGTTTGGAGATGGAGCCGGAAGTAATTCCATACAGGATTTTGAGACAACAGATTGTCTTTTTGTAATCGGCAATAACATCATCGAAACCCATCCTATTACAGCAACTTATGTAAAACGGGGCAAAGCCAAAGGACAAAAGATTATTGTTGTTGATCCACGCTGGACGCCGCTTGTTAAATATGCCGACATTTGGCTTCAGCCACGACTGGCAACAGATGTAGCCTTGCTTAACGGAATGGTTCATATCATAATCAAAAACGGCTGGGTTGATAAAAAGTTTATCGAAAATCGTGTTGAGGATGGACTTAAAGCCTTTGACGAATTAAAGACTTTAACCGACAAATACACACCTGAGTACACTGAAAAGATAACAGGAATATCAAAAGAAAAAATTGAAGCAGCAGCAAAAATGTATGCCACAGCTCCTACTGCAATGATTGCAACCGGAATGGGTATGAGTCAGCAAACTGTTGGAACGAACAATGTATTTTCGTTGATAAACATGTGTTTGGTAACAGGTCAGATTGGCAAAGAGCGTTGCGGTGTAAATCCTCCACGCGGACAAAACAATGTTCAGGGAGCAACTGATGTTGGAGCAAGTCCAGTAAATTACCCCGGATATATTCCGATTGGAAATGATGAGAATCGTCGAAGAGTTGCCGGAATTTGGAACGTTCCGTACGAAAGTTTGAATCCAAACAAAGGTTTAACCACAATCGAGATTATGGATGCTGCTTATGACGGAAAAGTAAAGGCACTTTATGTGATGGGTGAAAATCCTGTTATTACCGATCCAAATCAAAATCACACAATTGCAGCGCTAGAAAAACTTGAATTTCTGGTAGTTCAGGACATTTTTGAGACAGAAACATCGTATTATGCAGATGTTATTTTGCCAGCAGCAAGTCTTTTCGAGAAAGATGGAACAGTTGTAAACAGCGACCGCAGGGTTTTGCGTTTGCGTAAAGTTATTGATGCACCTGGCGAAGCACGTCTTGATTGGCAAATAACAGCAGAAATAGCTGAACGAATGGGAGTTTCGATTGGCAAATACGAAAATGCAGAGCAAATTTGGGAAGAGATTAGGCAAGCTGCACCAATAATGGCAGGAATTTCATACAAGCGCATCGAGCAGCAGGGAATACAATGGCCTTGTTATACTGAAGATGATCCCGGGCAGGCAACGCTTTTCCTTGAGAAATTCAATACTCCATCGGGCAAAGCAAAGATAATCCCGGTTGATTACGAACCTCAAAGCGAGGTTGCATCTGAAGAATTTCCAATTGTGATGAATTCAGGGCGAATGCTTTATCATTATCATTCATCAACCTTGTCGCGCAAGAGCGATATTTTGAATGCTTATGCCGACAAGTCCTATGTAATAATGAATCCCAACGATGCAGAAAGACTTGGAATAAGTGATGGTGACGAAGTTTTTGTAATTTCGCCTCGCGGAAGTTTGATTACGACTGCACATGTAAGAGATGAAGTTTTAACTGGTGAAGCATTTATGCCCTGGCATTTCCATGAATCACCAGTAAACGCTCTTACTCGTAGCGAAATGGATCCACATTCCAAAATCGCTCCCTTTAAGTACTCGGTGGTGAGGATTGAGAAGGTGTAGGTTTATTTAAGCCGCTCACTTCGAGAGCAGTTCGACAAACTCACTGTATCACCTCAGTGCAGCGCCTACAGTGCTCAAGAGGTGTCTGCGACGATACGAAGCAGGGCGTTGCCCTGCTATTGGATAAATCAGGCTTTCAGCCTGAAAAGTAGTGCATCTTTGGTGATTCAGAATGTGATTTAAACTTGATATTTTGATTTAATTCAACCTAATGCGCAAGCGTCAGGTTGACAAATATAAATAACGCTTGAGCACTGTAATCGATGCACTAAGGAACTTGAAGTGTGCGGATTAACAAAATAGCATCAGGTTGACCCTACCAATTCTCCCAGTGCATATTCTCAGGTTTCCATTTATTCTTGGGTTTATCTTCGCCATTTGGGTAACCGATTGGAATAACATTTAGTGGAATGATCTTTTCAGGAAGTTCAAGTGTGTTTATTACTGGACTGATTCTCTCCAGATACGGATAAGCAGCTGTCCAAACAGCTCCAAGTCCAGTTGCCTCGGCTGCTAAAAGTATATTTTGTGAAGCTGCCGAACAATCCTGAACCCAATATGCCGAATCCACATCTGTTGCAGCTTTATTCATATCACCACAAACAATTATCGCAGCCTGAGCATCGTAAAGCATTTTTGC
>JAQVGK010000070.1 GCA_028696755.1 Bacteroidales bacterium
CTATTTATTCGTTTTTATCTTTTTCATGAATAAGATAAATATTACCTTCTTCAACGTTAGTAATCGGATCATCAGGATATATTCCATTTATCCAATCGAAAAACGGTTTTTTCGGTTTAATCACTATTGCGTTGCGATTAATACTGTCGTAGAAATATGGCATTGGCTCTGTCATTTTTCGGTTGGATTTACATTTATCATTTTTGACAGCAAACTATTAAAATGCTCTTCGGAAGTTTGACTTTTTATTTGAAGAACATCGTTTTCCGTGCTAAAATCCACTATGATATTATTATAATCGGCAAAATGCTCTAATTTATATTTAACCATTTTTTCTACAACATCACTATATTTATATGCGCTTAACTCCTCCATAAACCAATCTTCACCAAAAATGGTTTTGTTGTTTGACAAGTTCCAAGCGTCAATTCCAACTTCCAAAGTATCTTCAAATGTCAAATTTTCAGGCAATTGGTCATCAAATTGTTCTACAAGTTGCATCAGCATTTCTGAATATTTTGCCCCTTTATTTTTGATATTTACCTCTTTCATAATCATTTTTGAATTCTATAAATTTCGTATGGCAACTGACAAAAATCAATACGGTATTCCAAGCAGGTATAATCATCCACATATTTAGCAGGGGCAAAAACCAAACGTTGTTTGTTCTTAATGTTGGGTAATGCTTTGCAGGCTTCCAATGTCAAAGCGTTTGTTTTTAGCCATTCAATATCGGGCTTGTAAAACAAATAGACTTCATAATTTTTGCTCTCACCAATAAAACCATTGTTTTCGTCAATAGTATTTTCGTTAAATTCTTCTCCTGTTGCAGTGTAAAACAAGTAGCGGGCAAATTCAATATAACCGGGTAAATTGTTTTGCGTTAAAATGCTTTCCATTTCAATGGCATCGCCTAATTGAAAATAGCTGAATGTTCCGCCTGTTCCGTTTTTGAGCAATTCATTTTTGGCTTTTGGCACTCCTTTAATTACCCTACGAACTCTTTCGGCTGTAATTGAGTTGGCATAATCTTCCATTTCAATCAGAATAAATTTGCGGGTGCCCCCATCTTCTTTATTAAGTTCTAAAACAGCTTGGGCAGTTGTACCTGAACCTGCAAAACTGTCAAGAATAATATCCTCTTTAGAAATTAAGTAGGATAATATTTGTTTAATGAGTTGAACTGGTTTAGGATTATCGAAAGATTTTTTGTTTTCATGAAATATATCTTTTAAATCATAAGAACCAAGTCTTCCATCTAACTGAATTACACTTGGCAGTTTATCTTCATAGTCTTTAGCATATACTTTTAACTCAATAATTTTTGTTTCATCTTCTCCAAAAAGTATCTTTTTATTGTCCAACAATTCCTTCATTGTCGTTTCAGGAAAACGATAGCCCATTAATGGCTGCTTGCATGGTTTTTGGGTTATTGGATGAATAACATCATAACGATAACCTTCTCTGCCAGGGTTATGAACACTTTGGCTGCCAGTATAAACACCATCCTTATCTACATATTTGTATCTGTCTAGTTGGCCTAAGAATAGTTTATTCTCTCTAAACCAAGTCGTATATGCTTCTTGAAGTTTTTCCTGACTTTTATTTTCCTTTCCTAATTTCAATCCAATCTTAATTAGCTTTTCTTTTGCGTCAGATATTTTAGATTTCCAAATTGGTTCTAATGCTTCTTTGTTTTTGGCAAAACACAAGATATATTCATGCTCAATTGCGATGTTTGTAGGATTGTTATCTGTAACATTCCTCCAGATTATGGTGCCGACCCAATTATTCTCAACAAATATTTCTTCCAATAGCACACGCAAATTATAAAGTTCGTTGTCATCACAAGAAATAAATATAACCCCATCTTCACTCAACAATTCACGCAATAGTTTTAAGCGTGGCATCATCATACATAACCACTTATCGTGGCGTGTCATATCTTCCTTATCCACCACACTTCCCAACCATTCCTTTATCATCGGGCTGTTTACATTGTCGTTATATACCCATTTTTCATTACCGGTATTGTAAGGCGGGTCAATATAAATACATTTTATTTTCCCTGCATAAGTGGGAAGTAATGCCTTTAATGCTTTCAGGTTATCGCCTTGTATAATCAGGTTATCGTGCAAAGAGACTTTATCGGTCAGGCTTAAATCCGCTTTTGGCACTAATTGGTGGTATTTCACCGCCAAATGGTGGTTTTGTACAAATGTTTTTCCTTTGAAATGGAGTGTGGGCATAATATTTATTCTTTCATTTTTCTGTTATATTTTACTTTTTCTTCGGCTACTTTTAGTGCTTTTAGTGCAATTTCTTCGTCTGCGACTTCGTACACTAATTTATCTGACAACCAAAATACGAGTAAATCATCCTCTTTCACTTTGAAAAAACCGGCAAGTTTTATTACTTGTTCACGGTTTGCGTTGCGTTGTCCTCTTTCGATTTTACTTAAAATAGCCTGGTCAATATCAAGATATGCTGAGACTGTGCGTAAAGGCAGTCCTTTTTCTTCTCTTAGTTTTCTTATCGTTTCTCCTAAACCGTCCATTTTGAACAAAATTGTTTTGAACATATTTGTCAAAAATACAACATCATTTTTGAATATTCTTCATAATATTGGAAAAGTTATCAACAGCACCGTGCGTTATCCCGGCATTATTAACTTCTTTTTGGTGGTAAAATCTTAAATCCCAATCAAAATCATTCCTGCCCAATCCATAGGAAGCTCTCCGTTTTTTATCTGCCATAACTTGGTTTCGCGAAGTGCTTGTGAGTATGTTTTACCCGACAATATCAGTCGATAAAAATATAACATCTGATCCTTTGTTTTGGTGTCATGTATTTTCCACAATGATGCAATCGTGTTCGGAACACCATTATATGCGAATGCTCTGGGCAAAGCAATAGAACCCTCGCCGCTAACAATTTTACCACTACCCGATTTACAAGCACTCAATATCACTAAAACGGCCTGTAAATCCATATTGTAAATCTCTCCCGAATACAAAAAACCATCGTTGGTAATTTCTTCATTAAACCTATCATCGCCGGCATTCATATAAAGACCAGAGAGTTCCGGGTTTTTTTGCGATGAATATCCATGAGTGGCAATATGAAGAATCCGATAATCCCCACAGTTGTCTTTTAACGCCTTCTCTGTGGCTTCCATATTAGTTAATACCAGATTCTTGTATCCTCCGCTTGCAAACATTCTGCTGACTTCGGAAACTTCAGTCCCCGATTGTGGTAGCGGCTTTAACTGAGAGTAACTTACAATATCGGAATAACTGCTTCTCAACTCATTATCATAAGCCAAAGGATCTGTGTTTACAATCGAATTAATTTGATCGTTAAATACAGGAGCAAAACCCATGAAGCTAAATTCTTCATTAACACGGGCATAGGACTTTGATTTGCCTGTGATCCACAAATCTACTGAAAAATTATAGGATATTTCCATCCTGTTAATCAAAAATCCATCTTTAATTTTTGAATCATAAACTAATGCATCAAAAGGAATCTGATTCAATTCAAGGTCTGGAATAATAATAAGTTTTGAAATATCTTCAAGATTACTTTCTATTGGTTTTATCAGATAGGAATACAATTGAGCAGATGTTTTTACAAAGTTTTTATCTCCAGTTTTAATCTGTTTGAAATAGTCCGAAACTGTCTTATCGAACTCTTCTCCGACTTCTCCGGTTGTAAACACAACATTGTCTTTCCCAATAAGCATTGTATATATCCGGCTATCTTGAAAATGGTAAGCTATGAGCGCCTCATTTTCGGTAAGAAGACTTTTGATTTTCTCAATGTTTAAATGCTTGTCTGCAAAGATTTCTTTACTGTTATCCGCCTCTTTTATTTCCATTGATAACTCAAATGATTTAAGATTTAACTCAAATATTTCTTCTTTAATGCTGTCAATCGTGTACTCATTTTCTTTTCCGGACAAAACCATTAATGTATTTCCCTTTTGTCGTATCTGGCGGCTTATTTCAATCTGTTTTTGTGTGATGTCGCTTTGTCGGGTCTCATGATTTAACTTAACGGCTTTTGATCCTGAAATAAAATGAATTGCATAATCTAGATATGCCGGATCTTTAGTTTGATTCCATAAGTCAAAAACAGTTGACAATGCCATACCAGCGAAATCATGATACTCTCCTGCGATAACTTCATCATTACCACCACTCAATGTACCTGATATCTGTTTCAATATTAAAGTATCTGCTAACATAGAATATGAAAGTGCCAGTTTATAGTATTCCTCTACACCCTCTTCTGCTGCAATCACCGCAAAATATTCCGACAAAAGCTCAGTAATCTTAAAACCAGAATAACTATCAACTATTTTGGTGGCAGAAGGTACATCTATACTAAGAATTTCATTTTCGCGACCTCCACATAAAACCGAAAGAGCCTCTTGTAGGTAACCAATCGCTTCTTCTTTGTTATTCTCGGAATAATAAAGCTTAGCAATATTTATGTTTGTTTCAATATCTTGAGGAACCAAGGCAAGTGCTTTTTCATAATAATAAAGCGAAGAATCCGGCTGATTTATGCGATAATATGATTCTGCCAGCTTACTATATGGCAGAGCGCACGAACTATTATCACCGTCGTAATACTTTTCTGTCAGCTTTACAAGCTCCTTAAATTTTGTTTGAGCGAGTTCATAATTTTTCTGATTTAAATAAGCAGTTCCTCCTTCCAACAGAATATAGTAATAAACCATAAATAAATCATCAACATTATAATCGGCATTAAAAACCGAGTCGGCAAATTCTCCATAATAAAGAGCTTCGTCGTAGTAACCCGAACGGTTGCAGGCAGCGCATAAATTTATAGCTGTAACAACTGTATTCACCGATTCCGGATAATAGTTTATAAAGAAATTCAGCGCCTTTTTGTTAAAGAAATAGGAAAATGCCGTCTGGTTTGTTTCTTCCATGGCAAGCGCAATACCCATTTGCACCGTTGCAATATCATGGTTTTTCTTCCAGATAAAGCTCTCCGATGAACTTGTATCGGAATAGTATCCCCGAAGAGCTTTCTGATACATATTATAACCCGTTTTAAAATCCCCCGAATAGATAAATATTGGTGCAAAGCTTTGATAAATACTACACAAATGCAACAAAGGGGTTTCTGTTTTTTCATATATGGCAATTGCGCGTTCAAAAAATGGAATTGATTTTTCAATTTCATTGTAGTATTTATACCCGAAAGCAATAATGTGCAAAGTAGTTCCAAAATGAACATTTACAGTATCTATGCGAGATTCCATAAATTCTACTTTATCGAGCAGAGCCGGCATTGTTATATCGTAGAAACCCATTGCTGTGGGAAAATACATGCAGACATTGAACAGGTATATTGCACGGTCTGTTTCGCCCCGTTTAAAATAATAGTCAAATGCAGGTTCAGCTAAATTAACAACACTGTCATAATCACCATTCCCAAGAAAAGAATCTATCTGAGGATAAAAAATATCATCTTTCAGCTTATTGTATGTGTCCTCGTAATAATTCTGTGAAAACGCTGTATAAAAGAATAAAAAAAACAATACAGCTAACAAGATCTTTTTTCCCATAAATCAAATTTTCTTCATCAAATCAAAAATCGTGACAAAAATAAGTAATTACAACAGCACAATTCATAAAAAACATTTCAATTATATAATTTATTTTCGTTTGAAGGATTGCTGTGCAACTATATGGTACAGAAGTTGTATTTTTGCGCCATCATGGTTAAAAAGCAACTTAACAGACATAATCAGGATTACAGTGATTTCTCAGATGCAAATATTATTAATGTCATCGAAATCATTGTAAAAAAGTTTATAAAAACAGGACAAATTCAGTTTTGTGATTATGATGATGTTAAGCAGAGTCTGGCTGAAAAGTTTTTCAGAAAGAAAGAAAGTATCATCAACGGATTTAATCACGAAGCCGGAGTGAGAACGTATATTTCTGCTGTTGTTTACAAAATGACGCTGGAAATAATAAGAGAACAAAATAAAACAAAGAATTATGATGAGTATGGAGAAAGTTACCAATCCAAAAACCTCAACCCGGAAGAAAAACTCATACTGGATGATGAGAAAGAGTATCTGAAAAGGGTTTTTGAAAGTTTCGACAATGATAAATCAAAAATGCTGATTTTTTTAAAAATATATTTCAGGATTCCCATTACCAGAAAAGATTTTTTCCAGTATTGCGGGTTTGAAGACAATAGGATTTTGTCGGAAATTAATTGTATTGATGTTAACTGTACGGACAAAGATATTTATCAGACATTATGCAGACTCAATGTTTTAGCAGGAAACAAAGAAGTTATGCCAGATGCTATGAGGATGTACATAAACCAGATTACCGACAAAGTGATAAAGAGACTTAACGGGAAACACGGCAGAGCAGGATATTCGAGAGAAAGTCTAGGAATACTGATGGAATTGGTTTTTGAAGAAAATAAAAACTAAAAAATTACAGGCATGGACAAACACCTGACAGCAGAACAACTTGCTCAATATGCAGAATACTTACAAAGTAACAAAGCCACGCATATAGGCGAAGAAATTCTTGAACATATTGCTAATTGCGACGATTGCGCTGCTGAAGCAATAGAGTTCTCGTTTATTTCACAAGAAATAGAACAATCTGCCAGAAAAAACATAAACAAAGATACCGGACTAAGATTTAAAAAAATCATTTACGGTATTGCAGCAATTTTAATCGCAATTGCAGTTTTCGCAATTGTAATTAAAATATCTGTAAACGAAACCAGAATAAGCAAACCCGCAGTTTCAAACAACAAAATTGTCCGAGATAGTGTAATTCCACATGATAGTTTTCCGCAATTGAACACTGATTTGATAATCAATAATATTAAAGATAAAGAAATGATTGCAAAAAATTTTGAAACAGACCCAACTACGGAGCAACTAATTTCAAACCTTAATGGAAATACCCGTTCGGATGAGTTTGAAATACACACCCCTTCTGAACTCAAAATAAAACTATCACAATCCATAATTTTAAAATGGAATAATAAAGAAAATATCAAGCTTTACATTTCAGTTTATGATAACAATTTGAACGAAATAGAGTCCGAAGAAACGAATGATGACAACTATACAATCCAAAAAATTAACAGTCCTGGGTTATACTACTGGAAATTGTTTAACGAAGAGTATGATCTTCTTTTTTGTGGAAAAATAATCCTTAGCCCGTAAAGAATTTTCTCACTAACTGTAATTTTTTTTTCGTTTTTAAAAATTCTCACAACTATATAGATTGTGAGTTTAAAAATTTTTTGTTCAAATAATAAAAAGTAAAAAAAATAAACATATGAAAAAATTAAAAATACTGACTTTTATCGTACTTATTCTGTCAGTACTTAAAATTAATGCTCAGGAACTCGATTTGTCATATGGCACATACTTGATTGCCATGAGAGATCTCAGTATTAGTAAAAATTCTCCTGCAATTCTCGACTATGCATTTCATGAAGGTGATGAGCTCATTTTAAAGCTTTCTACAAAAAAAGACAAATCGATAGACAACATAAAAATCACACAAAACTCAAAAGTACTGTTTAACGAAACTGATTTTAACCCTCTTAACGAAATCAGACTAAATATAACTGAAACTGGAGTTGTAGAATTTACATTCTCGATTAGGTCGTTTAGTCAGGATATTGATTTGAGGCTTATGCGAAAAGCTGAATATTCTAATGGAAACTACTTTAACACAGCTATTGAAATTACAAAGTCTTACGACACTATACAAGTTCCATACGAAATCAATCAGGTTGTTGGCTATTCAGAACACCGCGAACCTATAGCATTTAAAACTATTTCGGATGTTGATTATGAAAGTGTTAAAATGTCGGCAAAAGACTATTCACTAAGCGGTGGTTCAAAAAAATCTGTTACTATTACAAGGCCACAGGATACAATAAAATCAGAAAACAAAGAAATGATTTTAGTTGGCTATCAGATACTTATAACTTCAAAAGCTGGCGCCGAATCTATGTGGAATGCTATTTCAATAGGTATGGATGTTGGTTGTTTGGCAATGAGCATGTTTGTTCCTGGTGGTGCTGCTTTGGGACTTGGTGTTGAAACAATGTTTTCTATGATAGCGCCACAAGAAGGTGGAGAACCAATATATTATGCAATTATGGGTGATAAAACCGAACTCGACAAGTTTATGGACAATGATAATAATACAAGACCCAGGGCTTACGAATTTGGCCTTGCTACAGGATACTCGGGAAATTGGCTTCCAGTGGACACAATTTTTGTTGGCTTACAAAATCTAAACACACTTGCTCAAGTGGATGTAAGCGTTGCAACATTTGCAATTTATCAATCAACAACCTGGACAGAGATAAGTCAGGACGTGGTAACTATCCGACCAAATATCGAAAAAATCCCAATGAGCCGAGAAGTTATTGTTAACGAAAAAAAATACATTTTACAGAAATAACATAATATGAAAACCACAAGCAATATAAAAACAGCTATAGCTGTTGATAACAGATTTACAGAATTGGTTCTAAAATCAGGTTTGTTAACGCTTTTCATTTTAATTTTTCTTAATATATTCTCCCAAAAAAGTATGAGAGTAGTTTACAGTGAAGTTAAGGAAATCAAAAATGATGTTTTTCATTTCAGAGCCTACAAGGGAGAAGAGTTATGGATACATATTAAGCCAGAAATAAAAAATGAGAAAAAAAATACTCGCTACTCTTTCAATAATGTAAAACTATTTCGTCAGAATGCCGATGATGCATTTCAATACATAATTGATAAAAATGATGTAGAAGAGTTAAGCTTTAAAATTAATGTACCATCAGATGGTATTTACACTTTGATTTTTGACAGAGGCGGACTAAAAAACTTTATAACAGAACTCTCTGTTCATTGCGATATTGAAAATGTTTCGGGAGGAGTTATTGAAAGAAAGGCTGTAATGGTAGAGGTTCCGGACACAGTCCATATTTATAGTGCAGATTCTGTTATATACGACTACTTAAGAGTATGTACACCTAAAATCAAACAGCAAAGAACGCCACAATATACTGAGGATCAGATTTTTATAGATATCGCATACGCTTTAAGAATTGATAATAAATATGTCATCCCAGTAGTATTACCTCAAGAAATATTAACTGATTACAAAATTGCCAAATCAATTGAATGGGGTTTTACCCTATCGGTTGGAGACGAAGTTTATAAAGCTCTTCAAAAAAAAGTGGGTCAAATTGCTACTCTAGCGATAGATGCCGGTGTTGGAAAAGCAATGTCGGGAGCACAAGATGCAACAGGTGCAGTATCAAAATCACAAAAGGCTTATGAAGTATTCGATAAGGCTTCTACTGCAAATGCTATTGCCCAGATAAGCGGAGATGTTGGAGAAGCTTCCAGCAACGAAACTGTTACCGTTGTAAGCGATGGAGTACAAGTTATTACTGGTTTTACTGCCTTAAGTGATATCGCTGGCCAGGCAATCGGATCTCTGGTTCCAAAAATCGAAGATCAGGTTATTTATAAAATATTTACTCAACCCGAATACGAAAAATATATCGCTGGTCAACCATGCACTGCTTTGATGGAAGGTAAAAATGGTTTTGCTAAAGGAAAATTCGAAATTCGTGATCACCGCATGAATTATTATATAGTTATCGAAAACGAAAGAAGTACAGGTGGCGGATTTTGGGATGTGGCAGAATCAATTGGAAAAACAATACTTAGCCAATATGTATATACAAATGTAAAGGTTTTTGTTAAGCGTAAAGTAGAAGTAACCTATGATAAAGGTTTTTATGAAACATCTTTTTATCCATTATACAATCCAAAGTGGAATCATTCCGAGAATATTACATCGAAAACCGTTGTAATGTTTGAAGAAGAGCTTAAACCTCAGTACAAAATTTTAAACACTACTAATATTTATTAAAAATTAATTAAATTATGAAAAAAACAGTTTTTATTATTTGCACAGTCGCATTCTTTGCGCTGGTACTTAACTCATGTAAAAAAGAAGAACAAAGTATCGAAGAACCTACACTGGAGCTGACAAACTCCACGTCTTCATTAACAGCCTTATATCCTGGCTACGAACAATTACACTATGATTTTATGGTTGCTCCCGCAGATGTAACCGATGGTAAAATCACAGTTAAAGTAACATCTGACGGAGATCCGATAGGATTTTCTTTTGAAGTTACAACAACAGCATCTTCGTACACAGAAGGAAAAAACAGATTTCTGTTCCAACGCGCAACCGGAATTGTATATGCAGCAAACCATACAGATGCTGATGCAAAGAAAATTAAAGTCGATCCTTCTGGTGATGATGTAGTGATTACAATTGGTAACAACGTAATCAGCAACTCAATGTCTTTTGTAGGAGGAGAAACCCTGCAATATACATATTGGAATGCAGGAAGTAACGCAACAGTATTCCTGTACAATTACAGTTACGATGGAACAGAATCAAAGCAAATAGAAGTTTGGTCAACCAGAGACGATCAGCATGTTAATATTGATGGTAAATGGAACGACCCTTCATTGTATCAGGGACTACCATCTTTCAACAATTATACTTTCGACGTAGACTTTAACGATGGA